>DASYSS010000084.1 GCA_036003045.1 Gemmatimonadaceae bacterium | reverse complement strand
AGTTGAAAGTTAAGCACCGCTTAACTTTCAACTTTCGACCTGACCCCCTCGATAATCGCGCGCAATGTTTCTCGCCGCGGCGGTCCTCGCTTCCACGCTCTCGATTGAAGACTACGCGACGATGCCCACCGTCGCGTCGCCGCAGGTGGCGCCGGACGGCAAACGGATCGCTTACGTCCTCACGCACGCCGATCTCGCGCGCGGCACGTACGACCCCGAGGTTTGGGCGATCGACAGCGACGGCGCGCATGACGCGAAGCTGATGAGCGGTATGCATCCGCGCTGGTCGCCCGACGGCAAGGTCGCGTGCCTCTACGAGAACGCGATCTGGAGCGATGGGAAGAAGCTGACCGGCGAGCCGGAGCCGATCCGCGACTTCGAGTATTCGCCCGACGGCCGCTCGATGGCGTTCATCGAGAGCGATCCGGTCCCGAAGAACGAGCGCGAATACTTCCACGTCGTTGGCGCCGGCATCCGGCAGCAGCATCTCTACGTCCTCGACCTCGGCAGCCACGAAGTCCGCCGCCTGACGCACGGTGACTTCTCGATCAACAGCATGTCGTGGACGCCCGACAGCCGGACGCTCGTCGTCGAGCGCCTTCCGCGCGTCGACCTCGACTCGCTCTACCACACCGATCTCTACACCATCGACGTCAGCACTTCGGCGATGACGCCGCTCGTCGTCCGCCCCGGCGCCGACCGCGCGCCGAAAGTCTCGCCGGACGGCCGCCACGTCGCGTTCCTCAGCATGGGCGGCGTTCTCGACTGGCTGCGCGAGCAGCGGCTGTGGGTCGTCGACCTGCAGACGCACGCGATGCATGTCGCGTCGCGCGGCTACGACGGCTCGCCCGATTCGATCCACTGGCTCGATGCGAACACGATCGCTTTCGATGGCGCTGTCGGGACGACGACCCAAATTTTCTATGCCGGCACGATTGCCGGCGCCACACAGAAGACGCACTTCGAGGGATCCGCCGCCGACCTCAACGTCGGCGACGGACACATCGCCTACATCCGCCAATCGCTCACCGCGCCGCCCGAGGTCTTTCTCGACGGGAAGCAGCTCACGCATCACAACGACGCATTCCGCGAGAAGCGCCGGCCCGAGACGCGCGTCATCCACTGGAAGAACCCGAAAGACGGCTGGATCATCGAAGGGCTGCTCACGCTGCCGTTGGACTACAAACCCGGCCAGCGCGTGCCGCTCCTCACGTTCGTCCACGGCGGTCCTGCATCGCGCCACGAGCAGACATTTCTCGGCTACCTCGCGTCGCTCTACGTGCCCGACGTTCTCGCGGAGCACGGCTTCGCCGTCCTTCGCCCGAATCCGCGCGGCACCGGCGGTTACGGCGAGAAGTTTCGCCGCGGCAATCGCAACGGATGGGTCGACGGCGCCTGGGCCGACATCAACGCCGGCATCGACAAGCTCATCGCCGACGGCATCGCCGATCCCCACCGCCTCGGGCTCATGGGCTGGAGCTACGGTGGCTTCATCGCGTCGTGGGCCACCGGTCACAGCGACCGCCTGAAAGCGATCAGCATCGGGGCGCCGGTCACCGACCTTCTCAGCTACCACGGCACCGCCGATATCCGCGATTTCATCCCGAGCTACTTCCCCGGCATGAACCTCGAGACGCTGCGCGCGCAGTCGCCGATGTGGCACCTGAAAAAGACGAAAGCGCACGTCCTCATCGAGCACGGCGAGGCCGACGAGCGCGTGCCGACCGGCCAGGGCACC
>DASYSS010000083.1 GCA_036003045.1 Gemmatimonadaceae bacterium | reverse complement strand
GTCGGCGAGCTGTTTGACCTTCGGCGGCGCGGAAGTCTTGTCGACGATCGCGCGAATGTGGTGCAGGTGTCGCCCGTGCGGTTGCGGCGGGATCTCGAAGTCCACCTTTGCGCACGAGATCTCCGCGCGGCGCACGTCGCGAATCGTGACCTGCACGCCGTCCAGCCCGAGCACGCCGGGCAATGACGTCAGCCACTCGCGCTCGAGTCCCAGCTGGACGAGCGCGCCGAGCGCCATGTCGCCGGCGACACCGCTGAATGGATCGAAGATCGCGACGCGCATGAAGGTCAGAAGCGGTAAGACGCGCCGCTGCCCGTGTTGAACACCAGCACTTCCGCGTCGCGCGGAATGCGGTTCGCGGCGACGAGCTCTCGCGTGACCGCCAGCGCGCATCCGCCTTCCGGCGCGGTGTCCACGCCGCTCGCCCGAGACAGCTCGAGCGTCGCGGCGCGGATCGCGTCTTCGCTCACGGCGTGCGCGTCGCCTTTGCTCTCATAGAGCGCCCGCAGAATGAGACGGTCGCCGAGTGGCCCGGGCACGCGCAGTCCGCTCGCGTGCGTCGTGGGATTCTCCCACGGCGTCGCGTGGTCCTCGCCCGCGCAAAAGGCGCGGACCATCGGCGCGCAGCCGTCGGCCTGCGCCACGATCATGTGCGGCATCGCGATGTCCTTCGCGAGCCAACCGCCACGCTCCATTTCGCCGAACACCTTCCACATACCGATCAACCCAGTGCCGCCTCCGGTCGGATAGACGATGTGCGTCGGCAGCCGCCAATCGAGCTGCTCGGCGAGCTCGATGCCCATCGTCTTCTTACCCTCGATGCGATACGGCTCGCGCAGCGTCGAGACGTCGAAGAATCCGCTCTCCGCGGCGAACGCGCGCGCCTGCTTTCCCGCGTCGCCGATGTGCCCTTTCACGAGCTGAAGATCGGCGCCCAGCGCGCGAATGGTGTCGAGAATTGGTTTGGGAGTGGTATCGGGCGCGTAGACGCGCACCGGCAGTCCGGCGGCGGCGGCGTACGCGCTGAGCGCGGCGCCCGCGTTGCCCGCCGTCGGCACGACGAACCCGGGAACTCCCGAGCCGCGAGCGCGCGTCACGGCAGCGCTCATTCCCCGCGCCTTGAACGACGCCGTCGGATTCAAGCCTTCGTCCTTCACCCAGAGCCGGCCGACGCCGATCTCGCGTGCGAGCTTGGGCAGCTCGTGCATCGGCGTGAGACCCTCGCCGAGCGAGACCGGCTCCTCATTCGCCCCGAGCGGCATCACGGGGCCGTAGCGCCACATGTCCCAGCGCGCGGTCATCGCGCTCTTGGGCGGCATGGCGGAGTCGTAGATGACGAGAAACGGCTGCCCGCACTTGGGACAGACCGTGGCGCGCGCGCTGCCCTGCTCGTGCGTCGCGCACGCTGAACATTCGAGATGCCAGGTGCTCACGTGTTGTCTGAAGAGTTGTCGGCGCCGTGAGACGCCGCGTGAGATTCGGAATTGTCGTGATCTTCCTGCTCTGCTACCGCAGTCGACGCCGCGGCCGGCGCGGTCGGTGAGCTGCGCTGCAACGCCTCGACGATGCGATCCGCCGTCTTGCGGCCGAAGCCGGGAAGCGCGGCGATCGCCTCGGGGGATGCGTCGCGAACTCCTTGCAGACTGCCGAACGCCTCGAGAAGCTGGCGTCGCTTCGCTTCGCCGATGCCCGGCACGCGCAGCAGCTCCGACGTCATCGTACGCAGCGAACGACGCTTCCGCTGGAACGTGATCGCGAACCGATGCGCTTCGTCCCTCGCCTGTTGCAGCACTCGAAGTGCGGGCGAGCGGCGCGGCAGGCGGAGCGGCTCGGGCCTCCCGAGCAGAAACAGCTCCTCCTCGCGCTTCGCGAGACTCACGATTGGCATCGCGCCAAGCGAAAGCTCCTCCAGGGCGGCCGCGGCGGCGTTGAGCTGCCCCTTGCCGCCGTCGATCAACACGAGCTCGGGAAGCGGGCGATCCTCCTCGAGCCGCCGCGTGAAGTACCGCTTCACGACTTCGTGCATCGACGCGAAGTCGTCGATCCCCTCGACGGTCTTCACCTTGAACTTGCGATACTCCGCGCGATATGGACGGCCATTCTGAAACCAGATGCACGACGCGACGGTGTCGGTGCCCTGGGCGTGCGAGATGTCGAAACAGACGATCGCCCGCGGCACTTTCTGCAGGCCAAGGGACCGTTGTAACTCGTAAATCGGATCCCCCGCCCGCTCTTCGGCTTCCTCGCCCGTCAGGCGAAGCTCCTCGAGCAAGTGGCGCGCATTCTGGATGGCGAGGTCGACCAGCTCGCGGCGCGGGCCGCGCTGCGGCGCGATGATCTTCGTACGCTCGAGCGAGGCCTCGACGAGCTCGCGCTCGTCCGGCTCGAACGGCACGAGCAGCTCGGCCGCCCGGTCGTCCAGGCGCACGTAGCCGCCGGCGAGATACGCCTCGAGCACCGCGGCGTCGGTCTCTCCCTCGACGTTCTCGAGAAATTGCTGTTCGCGCGCCAGCAGCTTGCCGCCCCGGATCCGCATCAGGGCGATCGCCGCGTCGTCGCCGTCACGCGCGTATCCCACCACGTCGCGGTCGCCGCCGTCGATCGACAACACGACCGTCGGCTCGGCCATCGACTCGAGATGGTGGAGCGCGTCGCGCAGTTGCGCGGCCCCCTCGAAGTCCAGCGCCGCCGCCGCCTCGTCCATCCTTCCCCGCACGCGCCGAGCCACTTCGTCGGTGCGCCCCTCGAGAAAGACGAGCACCTCGTCGATCATCGCCGCGTACTCGATTTGCGTCTGGGCGAGGATGCACGGCGCCTTGCAGCGATGGATGAAGTAGTCGAGGCAAGGCCGCTCGGGCATCTGCTTCGGCATGTCGTAATTGCACGACCGGACCGTGAAGATCCGCTTCACGACGTTGAGCGCGCGCCTCATCGCGCCGACGTCGGTGTACGGCCCGAAGTACCGGCTCCCGTCGTCGATCAGGCGCCGCGTGACCAGCACCCGCGGAAACGGCTCGGCGATCGTAACCTTGATGTACGGATATGACTTGTCGTCGCGGAGCGCGATGTTGTACTTCGGCTTGTGCTCCTTGATGAGGTTGGCCTCGAGGATCAGCGCGTGCGCCTCGCTCGGCACCACGATCGTGTCGATGTCCGCCGCGGCGATCATCAACGCCCGCGTTTTGACGCTTTCGGCGTGGTCGGCGGCGATGTAATTCCGCACTCGCGACCGCAGCCGCTTGGCCTTCCCGACGTACAGCACGATCCCTTCCGCGTCGCGCCACAGATAGACACCGGGCGACTCGGGCAGGTACGCGATCTTGTCGAGAACGGAGTCCTTCAGGGCCATGCCGAAAGTTACCCTCGGCGCGACCGCCTCCGCAGACGCCGTAGCGCGCTGCGGGCCTCCGGAATGCCCAGTGCGAGCGTGGCGCCCAGGTAGACGACGCCGAACGTCAGCAACACGAGCGCGCGCGTTACGAACCTCGCGTCGCCCACGCCGTACAGTCGCATGGCCCAGCCGGCCGCCGCGGCGACGACGGCCGCTCCCCAGAGCGTTGTGACGAATCCGGCGGACAATCCGGTGACACCGATTCGCTGGTTGAGCCGGCCTCGCAGGAGCGTGAACTCCACCCATCCGGCGATGCCGGCCGACGACGTCAGCCCCGCCGCGCCCCACCGCGGATCGATCCCGAAAACCTTCGGCCCCTCGAACGCGAACAGCGCGCCGAGCACGGTCGTGAGAGCGACCCGCACGAGCGCGAAACGAAGCGGCGTCCGCGTGTCGTGCAGCGCATAGTAGGTCACGGAGTAGAGGCGACCGAGCGTAGACGCCAGGAGACCCACCGCCGAGCCGGCCAGAATCCCCCACGCCAAGCGCGAGTCGGTCGCCTTGAATAGCCCGCCGTTCTGGAACAGCAGCGCGGCGATCACGTCGCCGAACGCGAGAAACGCCATCGCAGACGGAACGACGAAGAACGCGATCTGGCGAAGGCCCGAGCTGATTCGTGACCGCAACTGCGCGGCGATTTGCTCCTCGCTTCCCACCGCGCGCGACATCTCCGGCAACTCGGCCGCGGAGACGGCCATCCCGAACAGACTCACGGGCAGCACATACACCGTTTGGGCGTAGCTCAGCGTCGCGACCATTCCGCCCGGGAGGAAGCTCGCCAGCCACTGGTCGATGTAGCCGCTGATCTGAACGACGCCGCGGCTCGTCAGCGCGGGCGTGAAGTTCCGTGACACCGTCTGCACGTGCGCCGATTTCCTGTCGAGCGACACCCGCAACGGTCGAGTGAGCGCGATCGCGGTCGGCAACTGCACGAGGAACTGCAACAAGGCGCCGGCCACCGATGCCCAGGCGAGGATCACCGCGAGACGAGGCGGCTCGCGCCCCGGGCCGAACCCCAGCAGCGCGGCGATCATCGCGACGTTCCAAAGAATCGGCGCCGCGTACGAAATCAGAAACTTGCGATGGCTGTTCAGGATGCCGAGGCACCACGACGCGACGACGAAGAGCCCGGCGCCCGGGAACAGAATCCTCACCAGCGTGATGGTCAGCGCCCGCCGCTCCGGGTCGAACCCCGGCGCGATCAGCGGAATGAGCCATGGAGTGATCAGCACGCCGACCAGGACGCCGATTGCGACCACGAACGACAGCAGTCCGAGGATCGCGCCCGCAAGCCGCGCCGCTTCCTCGTCCTTGCCCTCCTCGACGAGCCGCGAATACACGGGAATGAACGACGCCGACAGAGCGCCTTCACCGAAGAGGTTGTTCAGAATTTGCGGAATCTTGAACCCCGCCGTGAACGCGTCGCCGGCGACGCTGACGCCGAGGAAATGCGCCATGAGCGTCTGCCGCGCGAGACCGAACACGCGCGACAGCATGATCCCGGTGGCGACGATCGTCGCCGCGCCGCCGCTGCGGCGCGGCGGTGGAACGGCTGCGTCGCTCGTCGAATCGCGGACAGCCGCGGTCATACTCTCGCGGCGGTTTCTACGGACGGCGCGGCGAGCGTCGTGACGTCGTTCACCAGCCCGCGCGCGTGCGCCTTTGCGGCGGTCAGCATCTCGTCGACGAGCGCGGGGCCGTACTTCGCGAGCAGGGGCACGAATGCCTGGCGTCGCTCCTGTCGAATTCCGCCCGGATAGAGCGACCCGCGGACGACGGCGATGTCGTGCATCAGCGCCGACTCACGCCGCTTCACGCCGGCGAGCACCCGCCGCTCGAGGCGCTCGATCCGATGTTCGATTCCCCGTTGGGCGCCCTCGAGCGCGCGCGGCGAGAGCAACTGACTGTCGGCGGCGCGGAGCGCGCCGAGCGCGCGCGCCAGATCCGCGCGCAGCAGCTGAATCGCCGCCTCGACGTCGGGCGCGACGCGCTCGCGCGCCGTCCGCGTCTCGGCGGCGTGGGGGTCAGCGAGGTCGTCGGGCGACAGCCGGAGCCCGTCGAGGCATTTACGAACGCGCGGCTCGACGATCGTCGTCGACCAGCGAGGCGCAATCCGCGGAATCGCCGCGCGCAGCGTTTCCGCGACGGCGCTCACTTGCGCGAAATACGCGACCTCTCCGGGTCCGCCGATGTAGGTGGCGGTCGGCAGGATCGCCCGCTCGACCACCGGACGGAGCAACACGGTCGGCGAGAGATGCGCGTTCCTCGGAATGTTCGGCGCCGCCGCCTCGCGAATCGGCAGCCGCCGCTTCTTACCATCTTCGGTGATCGAGACCAGCGAGAGTCCGGCCACCTCTTCGACCTGCGGATGGAAGCCGGCCGCGCGAATCGCCTCGGACCGCGCGTGCACCGCGAGCGCGAGCGACTCGGCCGACTGCGCGGCCTGGACGAGAATTCCTCGCGCTCGCGCGATGACCGCTTCGTGCGACGCGTCGAGCACCGCGATCTCGAGCGGCTCGAGCAACTCGCGCAGCACCTCGACGTACGCCCCGCCGATCGTGTTCGGGCGGGAGTACGCGGCGACGGCTTCATCGAGGTACGACGAGTGCGCCGCCGATCCCGACGCGGCTCGAAGACGTTCGGCAAGCGGACGAATCGAATCGTCGAGCGGAGCGAGCGCCATCGGCGTTCCCGCTCGCGGTGCGTGCGTGAGCCGCAGCTCGTCCGCGCCGGCCTCGGTGCTCACCCACACACTCGCCGTCTCGGCGAAATCCGCGTCGTCGGTCGCCGCCCAAAAAACCGGAGCCACGGAAAGGCCGGTGGCGTCGCGCAGCACGTCGGCGATCGCGCGGGCGGTGATCGCCTTGGCGAGCGTCATGATCGGGCCGCCGAACAAGCCGGGCTGCTGACCCGTCGTGACGACGATTCCCTGTCCGTGGGCGCTCAGCGACAAGCGCTTCGCCGCGGCGCCGCGCGCCGAAAACGCGGGCGAAAGCGCGTCGAGCCAATCGGAAGGAACGTCGCGCACGACGTCGCGGGCATGGGCGCGCCATCCTCGGGCGTCGCGCGGCAGCGGCGCATACCAATCCGGCAGGCGACCCGCGCGCGCGGCCACCGAAAGCGGCGATCCGCCGAGCGACTCGGTTCGAACTTCGGGGCGGCTCATGCGAGCGCGGCGGACCGGGTCATTTGTGGTAGGGCTCGCGTCGCACGATCGTGCCCGCGCGGTACAGCTGCTCCGCGAGAACGAGACGAGCCAGTTCGTGCGGCAGTGTCCACGGCGCGAGCGACAACGACGACGACGCTCGGCTTCTGAGCGACTCGCCGATCCCGAACGCGCCGCCGATCACGAACGCGACGTCCCCCGCCCGCTCGCGCAAATCCTGCAGCCACTCGGCGAAGCGCTCCGAGGTGAACGATCGGCCGGTCACGTCGCATGCGACCACCTGCGCGGCTGGCGGAATCGCGACGAGCAGGCGCTTGGCTTCAGCGTCCCGCGCGCGGCTCGCCGAGAGATCGGCGGCCGACTCCTGGCGCACTTCGCGTACGTCGAGCGGCCAGTATCGCGCGGCGCGGGTTTCATAGTCCCGAATCGCTCCGGCGAGGTTGGCGTCGCGCGGTTTGCCGACCACGGCCACGACGATACGCATCGACCGGAGCGTCGCACATCAGCGGCGCAACCCTTGGTGAGAACACCACCGGCACGCCGCCGACGCCTTACGCATAAATGCCGCGCAGCCGGTGCACCGTGGCCACGCGGCTGATGGAAAGCATGTACGCCGCCGTGCGCATGTTGACCTTGTGCTGCTTCGACAGGTGCAGCACGTCGGCGAAGCTTCGACACATGATGTCGTGCAGGCGCTCGTTGACGGTGTCCTCGGTCCAGAAGTAGCCGCCGCGATCCTGCACCCACTCGAAGTACGAGACCGTGACGCCGCCGGCGTTGGCAAGAATGTCGGGGATCACGAAGATTCCCTTCTCGTCGAGGATCGAGTCGGCACTCGCCGTCGTCGGGCCGTTCGCGCCCTCACAGATGATCTTGGCGCGGATCTTCGCGGCATTCTTGCTGGTGATTACGTTCTCGAGCGCCGCGGGGAGCAGCACGTCGACGTCGGATACGAGCAAATCATCATTCGAGATTTGGTCCCCGCCGTCGAAGCCGTCGAGCGAACGCACGCGCTTCACGTGCTTGATCGCCGCCTCGATGTCGAGGCCGTTCTGGTTGAAGTAGCCGCCGGTGCGGTCGCTGATCGCGACGATCTTGCACCCCTCGCGCGACAACAACTCGGCCGCGACCGAGCCCACGTTGCCGAATCCCTGCACCGCGACCGTCGTTCCCTGGATCGGCATGCCGAGGTGCTTGAGCGCCTCGCGCGTGACGATCATGCAGCCGCGGCCCGTCGCTTCGCGACGGCCAAGCGATCCGCCCATCTCGATCGGCTTGCCCGTGACGACGGCGGTCACCGTGTGACGCATGTGCATGGAGTAGGTGTCCATCACCCACGCCATGACGCGTTCGTTCGTGTTGACGTCGGGCGCGGGCACGTCGGAATCGGGGCCGAGCGTGTTGATGATTCCCGCGGTATAGCGGCGCGTGAGACGCTCGAGCTCGCCGGCGCTCATCTTCAGCGGGTCGCACACCACGCCCCCCTTCGAGCCGCCGAACGGAAGGTTCACCACGGCGCATTTCCAAGTCATCCACGCCGCCAGCGCCTTCACTTCCTCGATCGTGACGTTCAGGTCGAACCGGATGCCGCCCTTGGCCGGACCGCGAGAGGTGTTGTACAACACGCGGTGGCCGATGAACACTTCGACCTCCCCGTTGTCCATCATCACGGGGACGGAGATGGTGATCTGCTTTTCGGGGTGTCGGAGGACTTTGTAGAGGCCCGGCTCGAGATCGAGCAGGTCGGCGGCGCGGTCGAACCGCGACATCATGGCCTCGAATGGATTTTCTTCGTTGAGGAACCGGTCTTTATCCGGTCGGACGATTCTATCGGTGGGGAGTCGGAGATCGGTGACCATGTGGAAGCAATCAGGCCGGCGTCAGCCGGCGACCTGAGAGGGCGTTCGGGGGGTTCGGGACGTTCGCGCGCGCACGACACCATCGAGCACGGAGTCCAGGCCGCCGACGCCGCGCTCGACTTGCACGTCTTGAGAAACATACCACAACGGCGGTCCAAGGCGAGGCCAACGCGCGGCGAGTTTGACCGCGTCCTTGAGCGTGCACAACACCATGTCGACGTGCTTCAGATCGCGCGCGACTTCGGCGACTTCGCGGTCGGTGAACGCGTGGTGGTCGGGAAAGAGTCGCGCGTCGACTTTCGGGTTGAAGCGCGGACCGAGCGCGCTCACTTGTGACACGAATGCCGTCGGATCGCCGATCGAAGCGACGACGCCGATGCGGAGCCCGGCGAGCGCGAACAACGAGCGCGTCTCGCTGCGGTCCATCGTGTTCACCAAGTCGAGTGGAACGATCCGCACCGACACGCGCGGCACGATCGGCGCGACCGTCGCCAGCCGGTCGTGTACGCGATCTACCGCGTCGTCACACGAGGCCTTGCACGTCACGACGACGAGCGTCGCGCGCCGAACCGCGTGCAACGGTTCGCGCCACGGACCGGCGGGCAGCAGCCGAACGTCGCCGGCCCCTCCCCACTGGTCGGCGCTCACCAGCACGATGTCCACGTCGCGCGCGACGCGGCGATGCTGGAATCCGTCGTCGAGCACCGCGATGTCGGCGCCGTCCGCCGCCGCGCGTTCCACCGCGGCCAGCCGATCGGCCCCGACGATCACCGGGACGGATCGGTTGAGCGACCGATGCACGAGCGGCTCGTCGTCGCCGTAGCCGCGCAACACGATGGCCGGTCGCGCGCCGCGCGCCGCCAAACCGCGCGCGATCCACGCCGCGACCGGCGTCTTCCCCGTCCCGCCGACCGTGAGATTCCCGACGCTCACGACGGAGATCGGCGCGCGGTGCGTGCGCAGCCATCCGACGTCGTAGAGGGCGTCGCGCATGCCGACGGCGCCGCCGTAGACGAGCGACGCCGGCGTCAACAGCGTTCGCGCGAACGCCGACGCGGGGTCCTTGCCGTACCAGAGCTGCTCGAGCGCGAGAGGATCAGCCATGCGCCACGCGCTCCGTCGCGGTCATGGTCTCGGCGACGCGATCCACCGCCCCCGCCGCCTCGCGAGCCTCCACCGCATCGACGTACAGGGGATCGCTGTACGCGATGGTGATGCGGCTGAACGGCCGCGGAATCTCGAACCGATCCCACGTCGACAGCCGCCAGGGAGATCGCGCGTGCGCGACAGCCGCGATCACCGGGGCTCCGGTACGATGCGCCACGATCGCGAGGCCCGGAGCGACGCTGCGCGCCGGGCCGCGCGGGCCGTCGGGCGTGATCGCCACATCGCCGCGCTGCTCGATGACGCGCGACGCCTCCAGCAGCGCGCGAGCCGCGTTGCGCGACGTCGAGCCGCGCACCGTGCGAAAGCCCAGTCGCTCGGCGATGCGCGCGATGATCTCGCCGTCGCCGTGCTCGCTGATCATCACTGTGACGCCCTCATTGCGATGATGATACAGCAGCGCGAGGAGATGGCCATGCCAGAGCGAAAACACGATCGGCTGCTTGCCGGCGCGACGTTGGCGCACCGGCTCGTCGTGGCGAATTCGAATGCGCCAGGTCGCGCCGAGAACACGGACGAGCCAGGTTCCCCACCACGCGATGCGCGCGATCCGCCGCTCGGCGCGCGCGTCGGCCGCGGCCCGAGGCGCCTCAGTGGCCATCGGGGGCCCGGTCGGCGAGGGACAGCGCCATGTCGGCCACGCGGCCCGCCGCGCCGGGCTGTCCAAGTGACGTGCGGACGCGAGCGAGCCCTTCGATCATCGCGCGCCGCTCGGCGCTGCCGCGGTCGAGCAGCGGCGCCAGGGCGTCGGCGACTGCCGGCGGCTGAAAGGCGTCCTGCACGAACTCGGGCGCCACACGGGTCCCCGCCACGACGTTCACGAGACCGATATTCGAGATCTTTACCAAACGGCGAGCCGCCGCATAGGTGAGCCGGCTCGTGCGGTACGCGACCGCGAGCGGACACCCCGCGACCGCGGCCTCGAGCGTCGTCGTGCCGCTCTTGCACAACGCGGCGTCCGCGGCGCGCAGAATCGCGAACGACGCGGACCGCACCGCCGGGAACGGGCATCGGCGTGGATCGAGCTCGACGTGCGGCGCCGCGCTGACGACGACCTTCAACGACGGATCGCGCCGTTGCAGCTCGCGCGCGGTTTCGACGAATCCGTCCAGATGACGACGAATCTCCTGCGCCCGGCTCCCCGGGAAGAGCGCGAGCACGCGAGCGTCGTCGCCCAATCCCAGGTTTCGGCGCGCCTCGCAGCGATCGGGAAGCTGATCGAGCCGGTCGAGCAACGGGTGGCCGACGAAGGTCGCGTCGATGTGGTGCGCGCGGAGCAGCGGCTCCTCGAACGGAAGAATCGCCGCCGCCTTCGTCACGGTCTTCGAGAGGCGCTCGAGTCGGTCGGCACCCCACGCCCACACCTGCGGCGTGACGTAATAGAGCACCGGAACGCCGGCAACCGCGGCGGCGTCGGCGACCTTCATGTTGAACGTCGGATAGTCGATCAGCACGACGAGCGCCACGTTGCCGCTCTTGATCCGGCGCTCGAGGTTCCGCAGCAGCGCCCAGTGCTTCGGCACGTGCTCGAGCACCTCGATGAAACCCATGACGGCGAGCTGCTCGACGTGCTCGACGAGCTCGACGCCGGCGGCGCGCATCTCGTCGCCGCCGATGCCGACGGCATGGAAGCGCGTGGCCGCACCGCGCGCCACGAGCTCACGCATCACGCGCGCCGCGTGCAAATCGCCGGAAACTTCTCCGGCGACGAACAGAATCTCACGCACGAATGCCTGCCGTGCCGGCCAGCGCGTCGCTCGACATCACGCCCGTCGGCATTCCGCCGAGTCGCGGGCCCGTTCGTTCGATGTCGTGGACGATCGTCAACGCCACGGCCAACGCTTCGCGGCCGTCGTCGCCCGTGACGGGCGGCGGCCCGTCTCCGCCCACGGCGCGCACGAACGCCTCGAGCTCGAGCCGGAGCGGCTCTCCCTCGGACGCGTCGATGGCGATGCGTTCCACGTACGATTCGATCGCCTGCGCGCCACGCGCGTCGCGCACGAGCGCCGCCAGGTCCACGTCGCGCCGCAGACGGTAGATCTCTCCCGTGCCCGCGGCCAAATCGAGTGACAGGTACCCGCTCTGCTGAAAGATGCGGAGCTTGCGCATGCGTTCGCGCGACACGCGGCTCGCCGTGATGTTGGCGACCGCGCCCGAATCGAACGTGAGCCGCGCATTCGCGATGTCGACGAACGGCGTCAGCACCGGCACGCCGACCGCGGCAACCGACGCCACCCCTCCGCCGACGAACGTCCGCACCAGATCGATGTCGTGGATCATCAGATCGAGCACGACGGCCACGTCCGACCCGCGCGGATTGAACGGCGCGAGCCGGTCGCTCTCGATGAAACGCGGCGATTCGACATACGGCAACGCGCCGCGGACGGCGCGGTTGAATCGCTCGATGTGCCCCGTCTGAATCACCGCGCCCGTACGCTTGGCGATGGCCAACAGCGCATCCGCCTCGTCGAGCGTCGCCGCGATCGGCTTTTCGACGAGCACGTGCAGTCCGCGCTCCAGCGCGGGCGCCGCGACGGCGAAGTGCGCGGGCGTCGGCACCGCGATCGTCACCGCCGTCACCTGGTCGAGCAGCGCCTCCAGCGACGCGAACGACGTCACCCCGAGCTCGGACGCGACCGTCGCCGATCGGGCCGAATCCGAATCGTGAAAGCCGACGAGCGTCGCGCCCGGAACGTCGCGCAGGATTCGGGTGTGATGAAAGCCGAGCGCTCCCGCGCCAACCACGCCGACCCGAATCGTCATCCCACCACCGACCCGCGGTCGCTACGGTCGAAGAACGCCAGGAACTCCTTGATCTCCGGATACGCGTGCAGCTCCGCCGCCGCGCGCTCACGCGCCTGCGTCAGGTTCAGCCCCGACTTGAAGAAGAGCCGGTACGCGCGCTTGAGCTCTCGGCGTACTTCCTCAGGGATTCCGTTTCGCTCCAGCCCCACGCTGTTGAGACCATAAAGCTTGATCGGGTTGCCGACCGCCTTCACGTACGGCGGAACGTCTTTCGCGACGCGCGAGCAGCCGCCGATGAAGCAGTAGCCTCCGATCGTCGCGAACTGGTGGACGGCGACCAGCCCGCTCAAGATCGCCTTCGAGTCGATCGTCACGTGGCCGGCGAGCTGCGTGCCGTTCGAGATGATCACACCGTCGCCGATATGGCAGTCGTGCGCCAGGTGCACGTACGACATGAGGAAACAGTTCTTCCCCACCGTGGTCTTGAACGAGTGCGTCGTTCCGCGATTGATCGTCGTGTACTCGCGGATCACCGTCCCGTCCCCGATCTCGACCGTCGTCGGCTCACCTTTGTACTTGAGGTCCTGCGGATCGCCGCCGATCACCGTGCCCACGCCGACCTTCACGTCGCGCCCGAGACAGACGTTTCGCTCGAGGACCGCGCGCGTGGCGATCACCGATCCGGGGCCGACCGTGCAATTTTCGCCCACCATCGCGAACGGTCCGATCTCGGCGTCGTCGGCGACGGTCGCCCTCGGATGGACGATCGCAGTCGAATGAATCGACGCGCTCATTTGTCGCGCACCACCGCGCCCATTTCGGCTTCGCAGACCACCTGGCCATCCACCTTCGCGATGCCGGACATCTTGCACATCATTCCTCGCACCTGCAGCAGCTCCAGCTCGAAGCGCAGCTGGTCGCCGGGCCTCACCGGCCGGCGCCACTTCACGTTGTTGAGCGATGTGAAATACACGACCTTCGACGACGGGTCCGGGACGGAACCCATCAGCAACATTCCACCGACCTGCGCCATCGCCTCGATGATCAGCACTCCCGGCATGATTGGATGTCCGGGGAAATGCCCCTGAAAAAACGGCTCGTTGATCGTCACGTTCTTAAGGCCGACCACGCGCTTCTCGTCGATCTCGAGGATCCGGTCCACGAGGAGAAAGGGATAACGATGCGCCAGCGCCTTCATGATGTCTTCGATTTCCATCACGGCCTTTTCTCCTCCCGTCGCGGCGTCTTTCATTGCACGAACCAGTTGCACGGTCCCACGGTGACTGGGCTTGACCGCCGTGACGTGGGCCCGCACCCGCATGCCGGCGAGCGCGAGATCGCCGAGGCAGTCCAGCGCCTTGTGCCGCACGAATTCGTCGGGCCACCGGAGCGGCGAACCGAGAACCGCCGTCTCGTCCAGGACCACGGCGTTGTCCAGCGACGCCCCTTGAATGAGCCCCTTCGAGCGAAGGGCGTCCACCTCCCGCATGAAGCCGAAGGTGCGCGCCGGACCAATCTCCGTCGCGAACGCGTTGTGCGCATGGTGGTACGAGCAGCGCTGGACCCCGATCATCGGATGCGGGAAGTCGATCGTGACATCCAGCCGGAGCTCCGACGCCGGCATCACCTCGTAGCGCGACTCTCCGTCGGCGAACGACAGCGGCTTGCGGAGCGTGAGGTAGCGGACTTCACCCCGCTGCTCGAGCACGCCGGCCGACGCGAGCGCTTCCACGAACGGCGCCGCGCTGCCGTCCATGATCGGCGGCTCCGGGCCGTCGAGCCGAATCTCGACGTCGTCGAAGCCGCAGCCGGCGACCGCCGCCAACACGTGCTCGACCGTGTGCACCGACACGGGGTCGGCTCCGAGCTGAGTGTGGCGTTCCGTGAGCAGCGCGTGTTCGGCAAGCGCCGGGATCGTCGGCGAACCCTCGAGATCCATGCGCCGGAAGGTGATTCCAGCGCCGCTGGCCGCCGGATGAAACTGCAGGCAGCACGGTTCCCCCAAGTGCAGCCCGACCCCGTCGAGCGACACCGGGTGAGCAATCGTGCGACGATTCATTTTGTATCGGGCGTGGACTCGAGCAGGCGCTCGATTCGGCGAATGAGGCTGGGAAGTTTGAAGAGCGCGGCCTGGGCCCGAAGCGCTTCCTTATGAGGGCGCGCCGGGTATCCCGACCACGTTTCACCGGCTGGAATATCGCCAAAGACACCGGCTTGCGCAGCAAGCACCGACTTGGCGCCCACCGTATGATGCCCCGATACGCCTACCTGGCCGAGAAGCATCGCGCCGTCCTCCACGCGGACGGATCCGGCGATGCCGACCTGCGCCATGATCAAACAAAACTTCCCGATGCGGACGTTGTGCGCGATCTGCACCAGGTTGTCGATCTTGGTCCCGGCGCCGACGACGGTATCGTCGATGCTCCCGCGATCGATTGTCGAGTTGGCGCCGATTTCCACGTCGTCCTCGATCAGGCACCGGCCAACGTGCGGAATCTTGAGATGTGCGCCGTCCTTCTGCAGGTAACCGAATCCGTCCGAACCGATCCGCGCGCCGGCGTGAATGATCACGCGGCGCCCGATCCGCGACCCGCTATAGACCGTCACCGTCGGGTAGAGACGGCAGTCGTCGCCGACCTCCACCCCTTCGCTGATCACCGAGTGGGCGCCGACGACGACGTTGTCGCCGAGAACGACGCGATCGCCAAGGATGGCATAGGGACCGATCGAGACGTTGCGTCCCAGCCGCGCCCCTCGGCCGATGACGGCGGTCTGGTGGACGCCCTGCGCCGCGTCGGCTCGCCGATGGAACCGCGGCAGGAGCGACAACAGCGCCTCTTGCGGGCGTTCGACCACCACACGGCTGGCCACCTGCCCCGGGGCTTCGGCCAGCTCCGGTGAGATCAGCACGATGCCGGCCCGCGACGCGGCGAACGCCGGGGCGTACTTGGGCGCTCCGAGGAAGCTCAGATCCGTCGGCGATGCACGGTCCAGCGGCGCGATCCCGGAGATCGAGACGGCGGGATCGCCTACCAACCGCCCGGAGACCGCCTCCGCAATGGCCGCGGCGGTGAGGACGACTCCGCCCTCACCGCCGTTTGTCTTGTTGGATCGCCCCGCCCCTTCAGGCGAGTCGGCCGTCACTTCGCCGGCGGCTTGGGCCCCGGACGCGTGACACCGGCCGGACCCGCAGGCGCGCCTGCCTTCGTCGCTGGTATTACCGGCGCTTTCGTCGCGCGCAAACGCGAGATCGCTTTGTCCGTGATGTCGAGATTCTTGTCGGCCGAGACGATCGGCGTTTGCCCCGGATCGTTCATGAGAATCATCGCGTAGTTGCCTTCCTCGCGCAGATCGTCGAGGACTTTCTTCACCATGTCGGTGATCGGCGCCAAGACTTCCTGCTTGCGCTGGTCGTACTGCTGCTGGAACTGCGAATTCTTGGTCTGCAGTTCCTGTTCGAGCGCCTGGAGCGCTTTCGACTCCTTGTCCTTGTTGGCAGCGGTCATCGTCGGCTCGTCCTTCTGGAACTTCGTGAGCCGCGCGTTCACCGAGTCCTGGAGCTTGGAGAGCTGCGCCTGGAACGCGTTGCCTTCACGCGTAAGGATGGCCGTCGCGGAATCGCGCCCCGGTGCCGCTTCCATGAGCGCCGCCGTGTTGACGAAGGCGATCTTCGTCGCCTGGCCTCCCCCTAGCGCGGCCAGACCAACTGTCGGAACAAGCGCGATCAGGGCCGCGCGGACGATCGAGTGCATTAGAAAACTCACTTTTTAGAAGATGTTCCCGAACTTGAAGTGCACTTGCCAGCCCGGCGCAGGCTGCCCCGCCGCGTTGGTCTTGTCGAACCCGTATCCAAAATCGACTCCGAGAGGACCCAGTGGCGTCACCAGCGACGCACCGACGCCCGCACCCCGGAACAGCTGGGTCGGGTCGAAATCGCGCGGACGCTCCCAGAGGTTCCCGGCGTCGTAGAAGGCGTCGAAGTAGAGCTGCTGATTCATGCGGATCCCAAGCTCCGCCGTCCCCCGGAAGAATGCGTTGCCGAAGGACGTCCGCTGTGCCTGAAGCTGATCGGCGTTCGGCAGGTAGCCGAACGGAGTGATCGAGAACTCCGGATAGCCGCGGAGCGGCTCGCCGTACTGCACGCCGCCCATGCTGAACGACTGCGAGACGAAGAACGGACCCGGATCGCCGAACACCGCGCCGGCCCGCGCCGTCAGACCGAAGACCACCTGCGCCGGCTCCGCCCCGATCGCCTTGCCAAGCGTCGCGATCGGCGTGTAGCCGTGCATCTCCGCCGTCATGCGCTGGAAGCTCGCCGTGCCGCCCAGCGGTCCGCCGTTCAGTTGCAGCGAGAGGTTCTCGTGCACACCGGCCACGGGGAACGGCATTCCCAATCGCGTGTCGTGGTCGAGCTGCATTCCCAGAGTCGATCGGAAGCAGCCGTTGCATTGGATGGTGGCGACCAAGCCGTCGCCGCCGTATTTCACGTGCTCACCGCCGTAGCTCGTGTAAAACCGCGTCGACCGCGAGTTGAACACCGGGAAGCCGAACTGCAGCTGGCCACCCGTCGTGACCGACTGGCCGATGTCGCGGATGATGAAGCGGGACTGCTGGTGGTACGCCGAGATGGTCCCGGACACGTTCGACTGTTTGATGCGCGGATCGCTGTAGCTCAGCGAGAAATCTCTGATGTACTGGCCGAACTGCCACTGCAGCGAGCCGCGCTTGCACTCGCCGAAGAGGTTCGGCTGGTCGAACCCGATGAATCCGCCGACGCCGGTTCCCTGACCCACCGAGGCGCCGAAGTTCACGTTTCCGGTGCGCTTCTCTTTGACGTGGAAGATCAGATCGATGTCGCCCTTGTCGTTGATCGGGCGCGTCTCGGGCACCGGCATGTCCTGCTCGAAGAACCCGAGGTTGGCGATGTTGCGATAGCTGTCGATGAAGCGCTGCTTGTTGAACACGTCGCCCGGCACGACGAACAGCTGGTCGCGAATACACGTCTCGGTCGTGACGTCGTTGCCGAGGATGTCTACGCGGTTGATGATGGCCGGCGTCCGCTCGTCGATTTCCCAGCGCAGGTCGACGGTCGGGACCGAGTCGGGGCCCGCCTTGCGGCGCTCCACGACGGGGGCGATGGTCGCGTAGATGTAACCCTGATCTTCATAGGCGTCGCGGACGCGGTCCGTGGCGGCGTCCCACGCCGACTGGTCGAAGACGCCCTTCTGCGCGCCGCGGCCGACGAGCCCCTTCACGGCTTCGCCCATCGTCTTGCTGCGCGGACCGAAGGGATAGAACAGCGCGAGCTGGTCGCTCGAGAAGACTTTCGAACCGTTGACCTCGAAGCTGCCGATGCGGTACTGCGGTCCTTCCTGCACCGTCAGCCGCACGAGGGCTTTTCCCTCTTTCCGGTCGACGATCAGGGTGTCCTTCACCACCTGCGCGTCGATGTAGCCGTGTGCCGCGTAGAGCTGCGGGATCGACTTCGAGATGTCTTCGTTGAACTTGTCCTGGTCGAACTCACCCTTCTTCCACCAGAAAAAGCCCTCGGGGCTGGTGCTCATCGCGCCCACGATCTCTTTGGCGGAAAGCGCCTTGTTTCCTTCGACCTGGACACCCGAGATCGCCAGGCGTCGCCCTTCGTCGATCCTGAAAACGAGAGTGGTCGCGGCCCCGTCCTTGACGGTGTCCACGACCACTTTGGCCAGGAAATACCCCTCGGCTTGATAGAGCGAGTCGATCCGCGCGACGTCCTTCGCCACCTGGGCTGGGTTGATCGGCTTCCCGATCAGGATGTCCACCCGGTCCTTCACCGACGATGGCGACACCTTGTTGGCGCCGACCACCGATACCTCGCTGAGAATCCGGCGCTCCGTCAGGTTGAAGACCAGGACGGTCTTGCCGTCGATGGTCTCGCACGTGGCGGTTCCGTTCGGCTCGAAGTTGTTCGTGGCGTAGAGGTTCTTGAGCGCCTGCGTGACGACCCGGCTGCTGATCGCGGTCTTGGGTTGGATCCCGATATCCGACCTGACGTCGGCTTCCGGAATCCGCGACAGGCCGCGAAATGCCACGCTGTCGGGGGTCGCGCAGGTTCCGGTCGTGCCGGTAGACGGCTGTTGGGCGCGGACGGCCGGAACGGCCACGACCACGCCGATCAAACTGGCTAGGAGACGCGCACGTCGCATAATCCCGCAATATACACAAAAAGCACCCGGTCAGGTCCCGCAAATAGCGGGCACCTGCCGGGTGCAAGGCTTGAATTTCTTTACGCTTGTGTCGAGCCGGTCAGTACGCGGAAGTCCAGGTGCTCGCCGTCGGCCGCGGCATCGACCTCCAGCTCGTCGCCGCGTGAGAACTCGCCCATCAGAATCTTTTCCGACAGCGGGTCCTCGATGAACTTCTGAATCGCCCGCTTGAGCGGGCGCGCGCCATACTGCTCGTCGTACCCGTGCTTCACGAGGAAGTCGGTCGCCGTCTCGGTCAGGCGGAGGCTGAGATCCTCCTCGGACAGCCGGCGGCGAATGTCCTTGAGCAGCACGCCCACGATCGAGGCGATGTGCTCGCGGCTGAGCGGGTGGAACACGATCACGTCGTCGAGGCGGTTCAGGAATTCCGGGTTGAACACGTTCTTCAACTCGTCCCGCACCTTTTCGGCGCGCCGCTCCCAATTCGCCTTGTCGTCGCCCGACGTGAAGCCGAGCGCCTTCGACTTGCTCAGATCACGCGCGCCGACGTTCGACGTCATGATCACGACCGTATTCTTGAAGTCGATGACGCGGCCGTAGTTGTCGGTGAGGTGCCCTTCATCCAGCACCTGCAGCAGGATGTTGAACACGTCCGGGTGCGCCTTCTCGATCTCGTCGAGCAGGATCACGCTGTACGGCTTGCGACGCACGGCCTTCGTGAGCGTGCCCGAATCCTCGTAGCCGACGTAGCCCGGGGGGGCGCCGATGAGACGCGACACGGAGAACTTCTCCATGTATTCGCTCATGTCGACGCGGATCAGAGCGCTCTCGTCGGCGAACAGGAACTTCGCCAGCGCGCGAGCCAACTCCGTTTTGCCGACGCCTGTCGGGCCAGAGAACACGAAGCTCCCGATCGGCCGCCGCGGATCCTTGAGTCCCGCGCGGCTGCGGCGGATCGCTTTCGAGATCGCCTTGATCGCCTCGTCCTGGCCGATCACGGTCTCGTGAAGCTCGTCTTCCATTCGAAGCAGCCGTGAGGTCTCGGCCTCTTGCAGGCGCGTCACGGGAATTCCCGTCCACCGGCTGACGATGAACGCGATTTCCTCCTCGCCGAGCACGGGACGGTGCGACTGCCGCCGCGCTTCCCACTCGGCCTGCTTCTGCTTGATGCCGCCCTGAATCTCGCGTTCCTTGTCGCGCAGCGACGCGGCGCGCTCGAAGTTCTGGTCGCGGACGGCAGCTTCTTTTTCCGTGTTCACCTTCTCGAGATCGGCCTTGAGCGCCGCGACTTCCGGCGGCGGCGCCTGGGCAGCAAGGCGCGCCCGTGCACCCGCCTCGTCGATCACGTCGATCGCTTTGTCGGGCAGGAACCGGTCGGTGATGTAGCGCTCCGAGAGCTTCGACGCCGAAACGAGCGTGATGTCCGGGATCGTGACCTTGTGGTGGTCCTCGTACTTCTTGCGGAGGCCACGCAGGATCTCGACGGTCTCATCGACCGACGGCGGATCCACGATCACGGTCTGGAAGCGACGCTCGAGCGCGCCGTCCTTCTCGATGTATTTACGATACTCGTTGAGCGTCGACGCACCGACGCACTGCAATTCTCCGCGTGCCAACGCAGGCTTCAACATGTTGGACGCGTCGATCGCTCCTTCGGCAGCACCCGCGCCGACGAGCGTGTGCAGCTCGTCGATGAACAGGATGATCTGCTTGTTCTGCGCGATCTCGTTCATCACGGCCTTGAGGCGCTCCTCGAACTGGCCGCGATACTTCGTGCCGGCGATGACGGCGGCCATGTCGAGCGACAGGACGCGATGGTCGCGGAGCGACTCGGGGCACTCGCCGTTGGCGATGAGCTGCGCGAGTCCCTCGACGATCGCCGTCTTGCCGACGCCTGGTTCGCCGATGAGCACCGGATTGTTCTTCTTGCGGCGCGTGAGCACTTCCATCACGCGCTGGATTTCTTTCGAGCGTCCGATCGTCGGATCGAGCTGTCCTTCGGCCGCGAGCTGCGTGAGATCGCGGCAGAAGTGATCGAGCGCCGGCGTCTTGGACTTCTTCTCGCCCTTCGGCGGGGTCTGCGCGGGCGCGGTGCCCGCGGGTTGCTGGCCGCCTCCCTGAGGCATCTCCGTGCCGAGGATGCGCAGTGTCTCGGCGCGGGCGGCGTCCAAATTGACGCCCGCATCGGTCAACACTTGCGCCGCAATCCCCTTTTCCTCACGGAGAAGCCCAAGGAGGAGGTGTTCGGTTCCGACGTAGCTGTGATTGAGGTCGCGCGCTTCGGCCATCGCCAATTCGAGGACCTTCTTGGCGCGCGACGTATACGGGAGATCGGGGCCGGTGGTCTGCCCGGCTTTGCCCTTCTTGACCGTCTCCTCGATCTTCTGCTGGATGTCGTCCAGCTCGACGCTGAGGTTCTGGAGCACCTGGGCGGCGACTCCTTCACCTTCGCGAATCAACCCGAGCAGAATGTGCTCGGTGCCCACGTACTCGTGGTGCAGACGCGCGGCTTCCTCGCGGGCCATTGCGAGGACCTTGCGTACACGCTCGGTGAAGTTATAGCCGTTCATTTTCCCCTCACATCGGGGTGACCGCCATGGTCACCCAACAGAGCCCGTTTCATCTTCCAGCGCTCGTCGCACGTACCGCGCGCGCGCCAAGTTGGTTTCGCTTTCCGTCAACGCCCGGCCACCGCCTTCTGCGTACGCCAGGTGTGCGGCCTGCGAAAAGATCAGGAGCTTGTTGAGGGTATATACACTTAGCGAGGAGATCAGTTTCAGCCCGACAGCCAGCCGAACGCCGCTGAGGTAATTCATCGCCTCGTCGAAAGTGAGGCTGCGTGCGTATCGAAGCGTGCCGTATGCGCGCCAAAGCTTGTCCTCGATAATATAACCCGCGTCTCGTAGCAGAACACGGCGAGCTTCCGCCTCTCGTTCGACGACGTGACCGACCACGCGCAACAGTTGGTCGAGCAATTCCTCCTCCGACCGTCCCAACGTGGTCTGGTTGGAGATCTGGAAGAAGTTGCCAACGACCTCGCTTCCCTCCCCATATAGTCCCCGGTAGGTCAGCCCCATCTGCTGAAGGCTGTTGAGCACCTTGGCGATCTCTTTGGTGAGAACGAGACCGGGCAGGTGAATGAGGACGGAGCCCCGGAGGCCGGTACCCACGTTGGTCGGACATGCGGTTAGAAAGCCGAATTCTCCGTGGTACGAGTAGGGCACCCGTGCGCCCAACTCGCGATCCAGCTTGTCGATCGCGGCGTACGCTTCTTGTAATGCAAATCCCGAGCGCAGCGATTGGAGGCGAAGATGATCCTCCTCGTTCACCATGACGCCGAGGCCGTCGGCCAAAAAGACCGCGGCCCCCGTGCGAAGCGGGTGCGGCGGCTCCAGCCCCGCGAGCTCCTTGCTCACCAGGTGGCGTTCGTGCAACAATGATCGAGCCGTCGACGGCAGCTCGTCGAGGCGGTACATGACCGAATCGCTCATCGCCGGGATCGACGTCACCGCCTCGCGCACCTGCGAGAGCACGCGAAGCCGCTCGCCGTCGCGCGCCCGACCGGTAAAGGCGTAGCCCTCGACGTTTCGCGCCAGGCGAATGCGCGTCGACAACACGATGTCCGAATTCTTCCCCGACGCGTCCAGCCAACCGACGCCGCCGTCGGGCAGCAACGAAAGATCCACCGTCATTCCATCACCCGAATCTTGTCGCGCAGATCCGCCGCGAGCTCGAATTGCTCGCTTTCGATCGCCCGACGAAGCCGCTCACGAAGTTCGCCGATCGCCGCGACGCGCTCGAGCGCTTCGCCGACCGGCGGCCGATACACCCGCCCTACGTGCCGGTGGTTGCCCTGGACGCGCCGCAACAGCTCTCGGATCCCCGCCTCGAAATTCGAGTAGCACCGCGCGCATCCCCACCGGCCCGTGGTGCGAAAATCCGCCATGGTCGTGTTGCAAAACGGGCACCGCGGCGATTCGCCGGACGTCAGCCCGGTGAGCGCGACCTGCTGCTGCACGTCGTGCAGGAACTCACCCAGCGGGTGATTGGGCGCCGCCGCCGGCGTCTCGACGCCGCGCTCCGCCGCGCACTTTTCACAGAGATGCAGCTGGTGCACGGCATTGTCTTCGATCGTCGTCAGATGCACCGCCGCGTCCCGCTCTTTGCAAACGTCGCAGACCATCAGGGAACGACCTCCCGCACGTCGGTCGGCGTAAGACGCCCGTCCTCCAGCAGCAGGGTGCGGTCCGCGCGCGCCGCCAATGACCTGTTGTGCGTCGCGATCACCATCGCGATCTCCAGGTCGCGCGAAAGCTCGACGAACAAGTCGTGCAGCCGTTCGCTCGTCATATGGTCGAGGTTGCCCGACGGCTCGTCTGCCAACACGACGGCCGGATCAATGGCCAGCGCGCGCGCCACGGCGCTGCGCTGCTGCTCTCCTCCTGACAGCTCAGATGGCCGATGCTGCATTCGCGCGCCGAGGCCGACGCGCTCGAGCAACTCGGCCGCGCGCTTGTGCGCGCGACCCTCGTCCCATCCGGCGATGCGAAGGGGCATCGCGACATTCTCCAACGCCGTAAACTCCCGCAACAAGTGATGAAACTGAAACACGAACCCGACCGACCGGTTCCGAAGCGACGAGACCTCGAGATCGCGCTTTCCGGCGAGCCGCCGGCGGGCCCGTCGCTCGCGGAACCGACTCACCCGCGTCTCTGAAGTGGAACTGCCGCGCTCGGATGAAACGTCACTCCCGGCGCGGGCGCGCGACGCCGGCAATCGGATGCCGTTGATGAAGACCTCGCCGCGCGTCGGCTCGTCGAGCGCGCCCAGCAGATGCAGAAGCGTGCTTTTCCCCGCACCGCTCGCCCCGACCACGGCCACCATCTCGCCGCGGGCGACTTGCAGGTTCACGCCGTCGAGGACGGTGATCGTGCCGCCGTCGCCGCCGCGGTATTCCTTCCCCAAGTCCACAGCCTCGAGCACCATCATTCGTGCCGGATCGCCTCGACGGGATACAGGCGAGCTGCCTGCAACGCGGGATACACCGTTGCCAGCGCGGCCACCGCGAGGCTCGCGACGACGATGAGCGTCACATCGAGCGGCTGGGTCGCGACGGGCAAATGATCGATGAAATATATGGTCGGGTCGAGAGCGATGAGCTTGTTCCGCCCGATGATGATGGCCGCGGCCAACCCGACCACGAGCCCCGCGCCGGTCCCGACCACGCCGATGACCAGCCCCTGCGCGAAGAACAGGCGCCGAATCGACCGCGCCGGCATTCCCATCGCCCGCAGAATGCCGATCTCACGCGTCTTGTCGGTCACGACCATGACCAGCGTGCTGATGATGTTGAAGGCGGCAACCAACACGATGAGCAGCAGGATCACCGTCATCCCCAGCTTCTCCAGCTTGAGCGCGCTGAACAGCTGGTTGTTCTGCTGATGCCAATCGAGCACGCGCAGCGCGCCGAGGCTGTCGATCAACTGTTGCGCGATGTCCGGAGCCACCCATCGAGTCGGCGTCTTGACTTCGATCCCGGTGACCGCGTTGCCGAGCTGCGCCAGCTGCTGCGCCGTCTCGAGCGAGACGATGACGTACGAATTGTCGTACTCGTACATCCCCGTGTCGAAGATGCCCGTCACCTCGAGCTGCATCGACTTGGCCGTCGGGTACCCGGTGACCGGATCGATGTGCTTCTGGTCGATGCTGAGCAAGGTGATCGAGTCGATGCCCGGCGTGACGTTGAGCTTTTCCGCCAGCTTCGAGCCGAGCACCGCGCCGCGATGCTGCCCGTCCGCCGTCTCGAACCGGAAGTTGCCGGCCGTGGCCCGCTGGCGAATCGTCGTCACCTCGGGCGCGTTCGGTCCTTCCGGGGGGAGACCCTCGACAAACACGCCCTCCATGTACTTGTGGTGTCCCGCGAGCACGAGCGCTTGCGTGTGCACGAACGGCCCGGCCGCGACCACGCCCTTCTGGCGACGAACCTTGTCCAGCACCGAATGCCAGTCGTTCATCACGAGATCTTCGCCGAAATTCATCACGCGAATGTCCGGGCTGCCGATCAGGATCTTTTCCCGTAGATCCGTCTGCAGACCGTCCATCACGCCGATGATGACGATGAGCGCGCTCACCGCCACCGTCACGCCGAGGATCGCGATCGTGCTGATGAGCGAGAGCAGGCGGGATCCCCGCCGGCTGCGCATGTAACGCCATGCGATCGAGAGCTCGAGACGGGTCATCATGGCGCGAATACCGGCATCACTCGGGCCGCAGCGTGGGAAAGAGGATCACGTCGCGAATGTTCGGCGTGTTCGTGAGGTACATGAATAGCCGGTCGACGCCGATGCCAACGCCGCCCATGGGCGGCATCCCGTACTCCATCGCTCGCAGATAGTCTTCGTCCACGCCGACCGCTTCTTCGTCGCCCGCAGCGCGCAATGCGGCCTGCGCCTCGAAGCGCCGCCGCTGGTCGATCGGATCGTTCAATTCGCTGAACGCGTTCGCCATTTCGCGGCCCCGCGCGAACAGCTCGAACCGTTCGGTCAGCCCTGGGTTGCCGCGCTTCGGTTTCGCGAGCGGTGACAACTCGACCGGATAATCCACCACGAACGTGGGCGACACGAGTTTTGATTCCACCAGGGTTTGGAACATCTCGTCGAGGATTTTCGGCCGACTCATGGATTCCACCTTCTGTACGCCGGCACGACGCGCCGCGTTCCGTAATTCCTCGTCGCCGAGCGCCGCTGCGTCGACCCCCGCCCCGAGCGCGCGGTTGAGCGACGGGAACCATTCGACGCGCGGGAACGGCGGCTCGAATTCCGGGACCGGCTCCGAACCGTGCTCCACGGCGCCTTCGGTGGTAGGCGGCGACCAGACCGACTTCACCGCGGCGGCCGCCCGCGTCACCAGCGTCTCGACGCGCGTCATCATACCCGCGTAGTCGGCGTACGCCTCGTAGAACTCGAGCATCGTGAATTCCGGATTGTGCGTCCGGTCGATCCCCTCGTTCCGGAAATCGTGGCCGATCTCGTAGACCCGGTCGAACCCGCCGACGACGAGCCGCTTGAGGTACAACTCGTCGGCGATGCGCAGATACAGCGGCATGTCCAACGTGTTGTGGTGTGTCGTGAACGGCCGCGCCAACGCCCCACCGTAGAGCGGCTGCAGCACCGGCGTCTCGACTTCGAGGTAGCCCCACTCGTCGAGCGCGCGACGAAATTCGGCGATCATTCTCGACCGCGCGCGGAACAACGCGCGAACCTCGGGATGCACCGCGAGGTCGGCGTAGCGCTGCCGGTAGCGTTGCTCCGCGTCGGCGAATCCGGAGTGGCGAACCTTCACGCCGCCGACCTCCTCCTCTTTGCCGAATGGCAGGGGGCGCAGCGATTTCGCCAGTAGACAGACGTCGGTCACCCGCACCGTCACTTCGCCGGTGCGTGTCCGAAAGAGCGGCCCCGTCACGCCCACCACGTCGCCGATGTCGAACAGCTCGAGCGTCGAATAGACCTGATCGCCCAGCCCGTCCTTCTTGAAGTAGAGCTGAATGCGGCCACTCTCGTCGGCGAGGTGCGCGAACGTCGTCTTGCCGTGCGCGCGCCATGCCACGATGCGCCCCGCGACGCGCACCACATCGCCCTCTCCCTCGTGACCGGCCGGATGCAATCGCACCGCCTCGGCCGCATCGTGGGTGCGGTCGAATCCGTACGCGAACGGCTGTACGCCACGCTCGACGAGTGCGTCCAGTTTCTCGCGCCGCGCCCGACGGACGAAGTTCGTTTCGTCGCTCACGCCGCCGATGCCCCGCTGCCGTTGCCGCCGAGTGAGGTGAGATACGCTTCGACGAACGGATCGATGTCGCCGTCCATGATCCGCTGTACGTCGGGAATCTTCAGTTCAGTGCGGTGGTCGTTCACCATCGTGTACGGCTGGAAGACGTAGCTGCGAATCTGGTTGCCGAAGCTCACGTCCGATTTCGTCGCGTCGAGCTCCGCCTTCTTTTTCGCCTGCCGCTCCGCCTCGAGTTGATAGAGACGGTTCTTCAGCATCTTCATCGCCGTGCCTTTGTTCTTGTGCTGCGACCGCTCCTGCTGCGACGACACGACGATGCCCGTCGGAATGTGAGTGAGACGCACCGCGGAGCTCGTCTTGTTGACGTGCTGTCCCCCCGCGCCCGACGCACGGAAGACGTCCATCCGAATGTCCTCGTCGCGGATCTCGACGTTGATTTCCTCGTTGACCACGGGATACACGAACACCGACGCGAAGCTGGTGTGCCGTCGCGCCTGCGCGTCGAACGGCGAGATGCGCACGAGCCGATGAACCCCGATCTCGGCCTTCAGAAAGCCGTAGGCGTACGAGCCCTTGATCTCGAGCACCGCCCCTTTGATCCCGGCCTCTTCGCCCTCGCTCATGTCGAGGATGTCGATGGTGTAGCCTTTTCGCTCGGCCCAGCGAGTGTACATCCGCATCAGCATCGACGCCCAATCCTGCGCCTCGGTGCCGCCGGCTCCCGCGCTGATCTCGAGCTGCGCGTCGCGGTGATCGTCGGGTCCCGACAACAGCGAACGGAGTCGGAACGCCTCGATCTCGCGCCCGAGCGCCGAGATCTCCCGATCGAGCTCGGATATCATGTCGGCGTCCGGCTCGGACTGCAGCATTTCTTCCAGTTCGCGCGCGCTCTCGATTCTTCCGGCGATCGCGTCGAACGGCTCGACCCAGATCTTGACCGCCTTTATTTGTTGCACCGCGGCCTGCGCCGCCTGCTGGTCGTTCCAGAACCCGGGCGCCGCCATGCGCTCCTCGAGCGAACGAAGCATCTCGCGCTTCGCATCGAGGTCAAAGGTACCTCCGCAGCTCCGCCAGTCGCTCAGCGTATTGCCTGAGCTGGCGTGCTCGCTCGCTTTCGGCCATCGATCGTTCTCCCCCGGGTATGAGACGAGCCGTCCCGCGGTCGCGACGGACGGCTCGCATGTCAAACTCACACCTGTCAACCTAGCGCCACATTCCTGACGGCGCAGGCCCGTCGCATCAGAAGATGCGCTGGCCTCCGGCGAGAATCTCGTTCAGTGCGTCCTGAAAGTGCGTCGTCGATTCGGCGAAATCGCGACCGACCTGCTCGACGTACTCTTCCTGTGATTTCTTGATCTCTTCACGAAAGAGCTCGCGCAACGTTCCGTCGCGCAGCCCTTCGTCGCGACGTTGCGGGAAGTACGTCACGAGATCGGACACGAGCGCGCGCGCCAAACGACGAGCCTTCGCGTTGGGGTCGTTGGCGAGAAACGGATTGATCGGCGCGCGCGTCGGCGTCGACGGTGAGGAGCCGCCCTGAGTTGCGGGCTGTGCCGGCATCGAGCCGGACGGGCGAGGCGGGATCGCGCCTCCGGCCGGCCCCGACGGCGGAACCGGTCGCGCCGGAACGATCGGTGTCGCGGGTCGAGCCGGCGTACTTTGCGCCGGCCGCACCGCCGGGCGCGGCCCCGCCGGTGGCACCGGCATCGCGCCCGAAGGCCGCGGTGCGATTGGCGGACGCTGCGTTCCGGCGGGCCCGGCGAAGGGCGGCTGCGTTGGACGGGCGGAGACGGGCGGGGTCGCGGGACCACGCGCCGCGAAAACCACCGGACGGGACGCCGGAGCCGACGGAGTCGGCGATGACGCGGCTGGGGCAGCTGGAGGCGCCTGCGGTGCCGACGCCGGAGTCGGACGTTGCTGCGGCGCGGGCGGCGGCCGAGTCGCGGGTGCGGGAAACGGAATCGCCGACGGCGCGGCCGCGGCTGGAGGTACGATCGCGGGTCTCGCCGTCGAGGGAGTTGGCGCAGCGGGCGCCGGTCTCGACGGAGCGACGGTGGATGAAGCGGATGCCGGCGCCGGCATCGGCGCAGCAATCGGTGTGGGGATCGGCGCGTGTGCGGCCGGCGACACGGCCCTCGCGATCGGCGCGAACTCCTCTTCGATCGGAGCGCCCGCGCCGACGATGATGACGCCGCCGCATACGGAGCATCGTGCGCGAACGCCGCCCGACGGAACCTTGGTCGGGTCGACGCGGAACACCGAGTTGCATTCCGGACACGAAACGTTCACTTGATCTTTTTTCCTCCACTTTCGGATCGCGCGTTTCCTTCTCCGCTCCCCCCCCCGCCACCGCTCGCCGCGCCGCCGTGTGACAGCGCCCGCTCCGGCTCTCCAGGGCGCTCCGTCACGGCGTCGGTGCGACGGTCGATCGAATACACCGAACCGGGCAATGTCTTCGCGTAGCTCTTCATCTCGGTCGCCAGCGCGCTCACCTGCGCCGCGTGACCGAACCGGCGGCGCTCGTTGGTCACGACCCCGATGGAGACGGTCATCAATGGTACGCGGTGAAGCTGGCCGCGGCGATCCTTGCCGAAGAAGTACCCGGCTCGCCGGTCCTGCTCGGAATACTGATACGGAATCAGAGTATCGAAGATCGAAACGATTTCCTCGCAGACGTCGTTCACGTCGGGCAGCGGCACGATGAAAATGAAGTCGTCGCCGCCGATGTGGCCGACGAATCCGTGCTCGTGACACTGCCCCTTGACCACATCGTGCAGGATCTGCGCGAGAATCCTGATGACGCGATCCCCCTCGTGATAGGAGTATCGGTCGTTGAACTCCTTGAAGTGATCCAGGTCCGCATAGCACGCCGCGAACAAGGCCCCGGACTCGAGGCGCCGGGCGATGTCCGCCTCGATTTCCACGGCGCCCGGCAAGCGCGTCGACGGGTGCACGTAGAGGTCGCGGTCCGATCGCCGCAGGAGCGCGGCCAACCGCACGTCGACCTCGGCCCGCGGAACGCCCTCGCGAATCACCTCGTCGGCGCCGGCCTCGAACGCGGTTTGGAATACGGCGGGGTCGTCCACCGTCAGCACCACCGCCGGCACGATGCCCGTGTACGAGTCGGATTTGAGCCGGCGGAGCGCGTCCAGGATCCGTGCGGTGGCCTTGCGCGCGTCGAAGACGACCACGCGCGGACGGCTGCGAAGCGCGATCGACATCAACGTGTCGACGTCCGCCAGCGCGACGACGGGGACGTCCAACGCCTCGAGCCACCGGTCGACCGGCTCGAGCGGAGCGGCGCCTTCGCCGGAAAACAGAATCGCGCTAACGGTTGCCACTCTGTTGCGTTGTCGGCGGGTTGGAGCGGCTAGCGAAACGCGCCTCCTGGCGGCGCGGGCCTCGAATCAAATCAAACGAAGACGCGCGGACAGTTCCAGCGCCCGCGCGGTTCAAGCGCGCTACTCGGCTGAAACCGGTCACCAGCGCGCGCTCGCACTGAACGACGCTCCGGGCCGTCCGCCCCCCCCTGCCTCCGGACGAATTTGCAGCCGGAACGTCGCGAAGGCGTCGACCATGCTGAGTACGTGGTTCGCGGCCAAGAAGATCAGATCCTGGACCGCGGCGTGGGAGGCGTCGTTGCGCTTGTCGGTCGTTCGGATGAACTGGTCGTACTGAAGCTGCGCGTTTCGCCACGACCACTGAAAATTGGGCTTTACCGCCTGCGATTCGTACGCCGCCAACGCGGCGCTGGTCGTGGCATTCGTGGCGAGCAGTTGTTGCCACAGATGGCCGTTGTACGTGAGCGTATCCGTCTCGGGAATGACCGACCCGTTGTTGGCCATCGAGTAAACGCCGCTCTCGAGAAAATCCCGCATGTTTTCGTAGTAGGTCCAGTCGCCGTCGGGCGGCGCGCTCGAGAAGTGGGACCGCGCCACCGTGCGCGCGATCGCCTTGAACGCCGATTCCTGCTGCGATTGCTCGCGCCAGCTCTTGCTGAACCGCCACCAGCCGACGATCTCCGCGGCCGTGTAGATGATCGAGCGATCGTTCCCGAGGGCGAATTGTCCGCTCCCCGGAAGGATCGCCGACGCCACCGGCGCGAATCGCCGAACGCGGAGATCCTCGATGCGCGGGCTGCCGCGGCGGATGGAATCCGGCCCGGTCTTGAACGTGGAATCCGTCGCAGGCCGCTCGGCGCGCGTCACGCCGGCCGGCATCACACCGCCGACCGCGTCGGCGACTTGCGCGCGAAGCGAAGCTCGCGCCGCCGAAAGGGCGACGATCGTGGCGATTCGCGCGCCTAAACGAGGAAGTGACAGCATGCTCGGCATCAATAGAGATATCTCAACGCGACGTACGTCGGCGTCACGCCGGACTGCTGGCTCACGTCGTTCAGCATTCGCGAGAAGTCGATCTGGAGCTTTCCGGTGGAGATGCCGGCACCAAACGTGAGCCCGGACCCGGTCGCGCCGTTCACGACATAGCCCGCGCGCAATTGATAGCGTTCCTTGAACGATAGCTCGCCGCCGAGGTTGAGCCCCGGCGTGCCGGCGTCCGAGAGGCGCCACACGAGATCGGCGGCCGCTCGCACGCGTACATCCTTCGGCAGCTGCCCCCATTTCGGCGCGGCCGCGGCGCCGAGATACAAACGGCCCGGGAGCGCGTCGGCCTGCGGCGTGTCGTTCACCTGCAGCTTGAAGCCGACGTTGCGAACCGCGGCCCCAAGCGTGAGGAGCGAATCGCCCGTCACGAGATACTGGGCGCCGAGGTCGAGCGCCCCCGTTTGCGGCGACGCCGCGTTACCGATCGTGAACGAGCAATCGCCGGTGCACGGGAAGCCGACGCGAAGGAGCTTTGCCGTGAGCCCGATCGCCAAGCGGTCGCCGAACGGCGCGGCGAACGTCGCCGCGACGATCGTGCCCGTTTGCGCGAACTTGCCCGTGAGCTGTTGCGTCGAATCGGTCGCGTCCTGCTCGCCGTAGTTGAGATAACGCAGGCTCAGTCCGACCGCGCCCACTCGCGGCACCGCGTAGATGAAGGCCACGCCGGCGTCCGCGCCCGTTTGTGTCGCGAGCGTCTGCGTGATTTGCATCGACGCTTCGCGCGGCCCGCGCGCGATCAAGGCCGGATTCCACCAGAGCGCGTCGGAGCCGACGGCGATCGCCGTTCCCGCCTGGCCCATGCCCACGGTACGCGCGCCGATCGGCAGCAGAAAATCCAAACCGCCCTGCGCGCCGTTCCCGCTCTGCGCGAGCGCGACGCGGTGCATGGCGGCGACGAGCAACGACACCAACAGAGGGCGGCCGCGGCGCAACGACAGCCGGCGACACGCGGAGACCAACAGCTTCAGAACGGCGTCGCCTCGTCGATGAGCATCACTGGAATCCCGTCGCGCACGGGGTACCGCAGCCGGCACTTGTGACACACGAGCACCGATTCGTTCTCGACGAATTCGAGATCGCCCTTGCACTTCGGGCAGACGAGAAGGGCGAGCAGTTGCTCGGGGGGGCGCACTGTCATGGAGATCCGTCCTCGGGAATCTTGTAACCAAGCCGCGCGAGCGCGCTCGGATTACGTCGCCAGTTCGGTAGGACCTTGACCCACAGGTCGAGGTAAACGGGCGACCCCACGAGCGTCTCGATTTTCCGGCGGGCATCGCGACCGATCGCGCGAATCCGCCGGCCCCCCGAGCCGATGAGGATGCGCTTCTGACTTTCGCGCTCGACATGGAGGACCGCTCGAATGTACACCGGCGTTTGCGATTCTCGGAACTCCTCGATGACGCACGCCACGCCGTATGGCAACTCTTCCTCGAGCTGCTCGAAGGCAGTCTCCCGCACCAGCTCCGCCGCAAAGAATCTCACTGTTTGCGTGCTGAGCTCGTCTTCCGGGTACAGAAAGGGGCTCTCGGGAAGGAGCGATGCCAGCCTCGCGGTCAGGTCGTCGATTCCTTGTCCGTTCGACGCACTCACCAGCGCCGCGTCGGGGGCCTTCGCCGCGAGCTCCGCACGGGCCGACGCGGACAGGAGATCGACCTTGTTGAGCGCCCGTACGATCGGTACGCGAGGCGGGCGGTCGAGGCCCGCCACCTCGGCCAGCGGTTGGGGCTCGCCATCGGTCGCGTCGGCGAGATAGAGGATCACGTCCGCGTCGGCCAGCGCGGCGAGCGCGGTCGCGCGCATCGCGCGCTGAAGCGCGTAGCGAGGATCGAGGAGTCCGGGCGTGTCGAGAAGGACGATCTGCGCTTCTGGGGTCGAGTGGATGCCGACGATGCGGTCGCGGGTGGACTGCGGCTTGGGACTCACGATCGCCAGCTTTTCGCCGACGATACGGTTGAGCAGCGTCGACTTTCCGGCGTTGGGTTTCCCGGCGACGGTAACGATGCCGGCGCGTGGCATGCTGTCGTGAGGAGGATGCTGGGGAGCGAGACGAATGGCGCGCGGGGTGGTGCGCGACGAGGGTACGAAAATACAAATGCCTCAGCGGAAAGGCTGAGGCATTTGAAGGTCAGCGACCGAGCGGTCGGAGACCAGGGGGTGCCGGCGACGGCCTACTCTCCCGCGCTCTCGCGAGCGGAGTACCATCGGCGCTGTAGGGCTTAACGATCGTGTTCGGAATGGGAACGAGTGTGGCCCCTACGCTCTAGTCGCCAGCGAAATCG
>DASYSS010000082.1 GCA_036003045.1 Gemmatimonadaceae bacterium | reverse complement strand
CCCGCTAATTCGGCGATCGTGGCCATGCCCATCGGAATGATCGCGCCAGCGACGAATCCCCAAGCGGCGAACCGACGCGACGAAAGCGACGCGAGCGTACGCTTGCGTTCGCCGGCCAGTATGATCACCGAAAAGGCGAGGCCCATCGCGGCACCGCCCAGGCCCCACCCGAGCACTGTCTCGGTTAGTAGCCGGCCCAATCGGATGCGTTCAAACGGTGGCAACACGCCGAGTAGCGACAACGGCAACAGCCCTGCAACGCCCGCGATAGCGAATGCCGCCGCCCATGTCCCCGCCGTTCCCACGGCCCCGCGCACTCGCCGCATCAGGTTCATTGCCAAACTCTGAAACCGATGGTCATCTAACGCAATTTATACAGACACGTTATGCTGCGAAATAGCGCGTAATGCTGCGAGGACAGTGTCTGATAAGAATCGTGCGACGCCGCGTTACAACGCGCTAAGCACGTACCAAACACGGTCTTCCCCAACAATGCTAGAAACTACTTGAGCATCTTAGACTGCGAAAGCCTCGCAGCCTAATATGCGCAGAGTGCGCTTCGCATGCCGAGCGCCGCTGAAGAGGGTAGGCCCGTCTAGTCGGTCGATGGACAACTGGAACATCGCGTCGTCCTGCTCGCGCGCCGCAAACTCCCGACGAAAATACTCCGCCGCCTCGTGCAGAGAGCCCTGAGTACGGCGCGTGGGCGGATCGCCACGTGACGTGAATCCCCTTCTCCCTTTTGATAACCGTGGCCCTCCGCCGAACGCCAGCTTCTAAAGCGAGCTGTCACCTGGTTGATGTCTAGCCTCGGTCGCAAGCGGCCGCTATACTCCCGCGATCTTACCAAGCGAAGCTCGAGGGGACGTATGGATTTCCAAACGGTGCTCGAGCAGCAGCACAACGCCCTCGACCAGTTCGCCCGAGGGCTCCCGGAGCCCTGGAAGGCACTGTGCTCGACCAGGGACGACATCACACTCGCGAACCCGTTCGGCCCCGTCGCGCGCGGATGGAAAAAAGTCTCCGAAGCGCTCGACTTCGCGTCCTCGCGATTCCGCGACGGGACGTGCCGCGACGTCGAAGAGATCGCGAGGTACGAGGGCGGCGATCTCATAACCATGCTCGAGATCGAGCGATGGACGACCCGCCTCGGTGACCGCGAGAAGGTCGAGCCGTTCGAGCTCCGCGTAACGACCACATACCGACGCGAAGACGGTACGTGGAAGGTCGTGGCTCGCCACGCCGACCCGATCCGAACGTTTGACCCCGCGGGACCGCTGCGGACGACCTGAGCGCCTGCCGCCTCCGGAATATTGCAACGTTCTCAACCAGGCGTGCATCGGATGCGCGCTTTCACGAGTGCGTCGCCCGCACCGTTGGTTTTTCCGGCCGACCGATTCCACACCGCGGAGCGGAAAGCCCGGCTCAGATGACGACCTCACTGAAGACGTTGACGGCACCCCACTCGGCTACCACACGCTCCCTGACTGGCCCCGTTTTCGGGGAGGACGTCACGAGCGCATACGTCGCCGGTCGCGACGCGGCGATAGGCTGGGCCCTTAACCTCGCTCGAATACCAGCACATTCGGCTTGTCGCGGCCGGCAATGCGCACGGTCATAGTCAAGGTCTTCAGATCGCTCGAGAGCACGACCTCCTCGCTATCGGTCACCTTCCCGCTGTATTTGTCAGTGATCACGAGAGAGCGCTCGCCCACGTGCCGAATCGAGGAAGTGGCGCCTCGTGACGCATTTGGTCCTTCATTGGGATAGTCCTTGCCGTCGAACTTCACGTTCTTCGTCTTTCGTTGTGACTGAAAAACGAAGGAGAGGCCGTCCCCGTCAAATGGCTTCACCTCCATCAAAAAGGGCGAGTTCATCGTTTCCTTGATGCTTTGCCAGTCTCCCGCAAAGCCCGATCCTCCACCCGCGCGCTGGTAGACGTAATCCATGCTGAGCGTGGAACCGTCGGACTCGAACTCGCGGTAATCGTCCGTAAGCGTGCGGCCGTCGTTCGAGAGGTGCCAGGTGGCATTGAGCAGCAACCGGCCTCCTTGCTTCCGAGCGACGACCCAGGTGTCCGGCGCTGTGGCCCTCACCGATACGAGCGTTCCACCGGCGCCCGGTTGATCACTGCCATCCACGACGATCGATTCCTCCGCCCCACCGAAATCGAACGCGTACTTGTTGGCACCGTTCCTCTGAATCTTCATCTCGTCGGGCATTCTGCTCTTCGATGGGTCGAGCTTCCACGTGCCGAGAAATGGACTCGGGACCCAATGCACCAACCGCTTTGTTTGCTCGTGGTCCGGCAATGAGAGGCGCGGGTTGAGAGCGAGCGCCATGGCACACACCTCATCCCGTCGCGCCATCCAATCGCGCGGGCGCGAGACGGGGGCCGCCTGCGTCGCGACGAACATTGCCACATTGAATAGGACCGTGTCACTCAGTCCACCATGCATCGGTCCCTCCCTCCCTCGAGCGAGTATGAATCGCGCTCCCTGGGGGTTCGAACACCGCGTCGTGCGTCGTTCACGCAACTCTATTCCGCGCGCAACGGCGCGATGAGTCGGAAAACCGCCGAGTTGAGCCGGAAGTCTGCCAGATCATGAACACGTCTGCGTCGTCGTCGCTATACACGAACGCAGATGTGCGTTCTGATAGGAGAGTGCGTGCACGCGAGGCGGATTGGTCCTCGTGCGAAGCGGCCTATTGCCGAGGAAAAGGGGTGGCGCTCTTCGATCCCCCGGGAGTCCTTACAGACCCCAGACGTCCTGGCGTCGCCCCACGAAGTAGATTCGACGCGTCCTAGCCACCCTCTCCATGACTCATCGTCGAGATTTTATTCGCCACGCCGCGTTCGCGGGCGGCGCACTCGCGTTGCGCCCGTGGGTCGCTCCATTTGGTCAGCCCGCCGCAAAACCGCTCGACATGCTCATTCTGGGCGGCACCGGTCTGACTGGTCCGCACCAGGTGAGGTATGCGCTGGAGCGCGGGCACAACGTGACTGTGTTCAACCGCGGCCGCCGCAACGACGTATTGCCCGGCGGAGTGACCGAGCTGATCGGCGATCGGAATCTGCATCAACTCGACGCGCTCAAAGGCAAGTCCTGGGACGTCGTCATCGACAATCCGACCAGCCTTCCCTTCTGGGTCAAGGATGCCGGCGAGATCCTTCGCGATCATACCAGGCAGTACGTTTTTATTTCGACGATCTCGGTCTACGACACGTCCAAGCCACAGCCCGGAGTCACGGAGTCGTCGCCGCTCGTGGAGTATACGAAGGGTGATCCGCTCGCGGTGACTCCCCAGGAGTTCTCGAAGGACGTCGAGAACCTCTATGGCCCGCTCAAGACCGCGTCGGAACGCGAGGCCAAGCAATGGTTCGGCGAGAGAACGACGATCATCCGTCCCACGCTGATCATGGGTCCAGGCGACGAGTCCTTCCGGTTCACCTACTGGCCATATCGGATCGCGAAGGGCGGCGAGATCCTCGCGCCGGGCGACGGACAGGATCGCGTGCAAATCATCGACTGCCGCGACCTGGCCGAATGGACGATTCGAATGGTGGAGAACGGGACGACCGGCACTTTCAACGCGGCCGGGCCCGCCTCGGCGCTCACAATGGCCGAACAGCTCTATGGTATTCGCGGCGCATTCGACGGGAACCGAGAGGTGAAGTTCACATGGGTGCCGGCGGACTTTCTCTCGGCGCACAAGGTCACTGCATGGGGCGACATGCCGACGTGGATCCCGCGCAGCGACCCAGACTCCGCGGGCATGAGCGCCGACAATCGGCGGGCGATCGCAGCGGGTCTGACGTTCCGGCCCCTCGGCGTGTCGGCGATCGAAGCGCTTGCCTGGTTCAATGCCGCGCCGGCTGACGCGCGTACGCGCATGCTGGCGAGTGCGGGCATCAGCCCCGATCGAGAGCGGGCCGCGCTCGACGCGTGGAAGGCGAAATGATAGTTGGTTTCACGTACACCCGCTGAGACGGGCACCAGGAGCGGAGACACTCGCAACCAGGCCGAACACCTAGAGACTGCCAACCTTGAATGGAAACGTGTGGCCTGGCCCGGACAGCCGGAGACCGATCAGCGGGCGTTGCCGCGGCTCGGCGACCGCCTCACGACCCGGCATTGCGGCCGCTGAAACAAATCCACGCCGCCCGCCGGAAAAGGCACCCGACAGGAATCGAGAGTTCAAGTACCACCGGCTCACCGCCGCCGGACGGCGACAGCTCGCACACGAGCAGTCGCGGTGGAATGAGCTCGTGCGCGCGATTAGTCTCGTCATGAAACCCGTATGAAATCCCTGCCGGAGGTGCGACCCATGCTGCGCCGACTCGTCGCCCGACTCCCTCGTCGCGGATCGCCATCGGACGCTGACATCGCGCGCGAGCTGCGCGACCACCTCGACTTCGAAGCCGAATCGCTCGCCGCCGGAGAACGATTCGCGAAACACGACGCGGCGTTCGCTGCGCGACGGCGCTGCGGCAACGTCACCAACGCGAGCGAGTCGGTGCGCGATGTGTGGCGGTGGGCCTGGCTCGAGCAGCTCGTGCAGGACCTGCGCCACGGATGGCGGGCGATCGTCCGCTCGCCCGCGTACAGCGTCGCCCTGGTCGTCACGCTGGCCATGGGCATCGGGGCCGGTACCACCGTGTACACGCTGGCCCGCGCGATCCACCAGCCATTCCCCCAACTGCCGCAGGACAAGCTCCTCTGGATCACCTACGGCAACGCGCGCTGCGGCGTCGACTGCACTCAGCTCTCGCCGGCAGCTCTTGTCGCGATCCAACGACGCGCCCCGTCGATCACCGCGGTCGGCGCGTACGACTGGGCCACGGCGCTGCGCGGCAGCAATGGCAGCGAGGCCGTCAAAGGGTTCGCCGTCTCGCCCGACACTTGGCAAACGATCGGCGCACGCTTCACGGCGGGCCATGGGTTCCCGGGCGACGCGGGCGTCGAGGGCGGTCCGAACGTGGTGGTCCTCTCGTACGAGTTCTGGCATCGACGCTTCAACGCGAGCCTCGGCGTCATCGACTCGGTCGTCACCATCGACCAGCAACCCCGCACGGTAGTCGGGGTCCTGGCGGAGGACATCCGGTTTCCGACGACGGCCGACGTCTACAAACCATTTCGCGCCACGGCCCAAGACGAGAACGATCACTCGGCTCGATACCTCAACGCGTTTGCGCGGCTGACCGATGGTGCGACCATCGACCGAGCGTCTGCCGAGGTGGCGACGATCAACCGACAACTGGTGAGCGAATCTCCCAAGACCGACAGCGGCTGGGTACTTCGCGCCCGTCCGATCGCCGCGTATCACACCGACGACGTCCAAATCCTCGACGACATTTCGCGAGCCGCCGCCCTGCTCGTATTTCTGGCTGCCTGCATGAGCGCCGCGAACCTCGCGCTCGCGCGGCTGTCGGCCCGCCGCCAGGAGCTGGCCCTGCGCGCCGCGCTTGGCGTGCGTCGCTGGCGACTCGCCCGTCACCTTCTTGCCGAGTCGCTGTTGCTTTCGCTCGTCGCCGGCGCACTCGGCGCGTTGTTGGCTCGTTGGGGTGTGAGGTGGTTGCGCGACGCCATCCCGCCGGGTTTCGCCGCCTTTCTTCCAGGGTGGGCGCGAATGGGCGTCGATCCGCACGTCCTGCTCTTCGCGCTCGGCACCGCGATCGTGGCGATGCTCGCGTTCGCGCTCCTGCCGGTGGCGCGCGCGACGCGCATTAGCCTCTCGAGCGTGTTGGCCGAAGGCGGCCGAGCAAATACCGGCGGCGTGCATGGAACGCAGACTCGAGCGACGTTGATCGTGCTCGAGGTGAGCATCGCGCTGGTACTCCTCACGGCAGCGGCGCTGTTCACCACGAGCGTGCGCAACATGATCCGCGGTAACGCCGGAGTGCGGTTGGACCACGTGCTCACCATGGAGCTGACGTTGCCGCCCGGCGGCGATGACTCGTCTCGTGCCGATTTCTTCCGGCGGCTCGACGTCAACCTGGGCGCCGTCCCGGGCATCCGTGCCGCAGGTGCGGGAACCACCACCCCGCTCAGCAACGACTTTGGCGGAATCGGGTTCGACGTTCCCGGGCGGGCGCCGGAGCCGGGCGGCCGGCCGTTGACCGGAATCGCCCAGCAGGTCACGCCCCGGTACATGCAGGCCAGCGGCGTATCTATAGAAGAGGGCCGCGGGATCGAGGATCGCGACGTCGCGGGGGCCCAGCGGGTCCTGGTCGTCAATCGCTATATGGCCGACGCGCTTTGGCCGCATACCACCGCGATCGGACGGGTCGTCAAGATCGCCGATTCGATCTGGACCGTCGTGGGCGTTGCGTCGAACGTGCACCACGGCGGTCTCGACGAAGAGATGCGATACACGCTGTATCGCTCCGTCTACCAGGCGCCCCGCGCTTACGCCGTGCTGGCGATTTGGACGCTGGGCGACCCCGACTCGATGCGCGACGCAGTCCGCGCCGTCGTTGCGCGCACTGACCCATCGGTCGCCGTCGGGGACGCCATGACGATGGAGGCAATGCAGGCACGCCACGTGTCGCCTTTCACCATGATGGCCGGGATGATGTCCGTTCTGGCGGTCGTGACGATGGTCATCGCCACGGTCGGGTTGTATGGGTTGATCGCCTATGGCGTTGCGCAGCGCACGCGCGAGATCGGGGTCCGCATCGCACTCGGCGCGCGACCGCGTGACATCCTCGGACACGTGGGCGCCGGAGCGCTGCGTCTCACCGCGATGGGAATCGTATTCGGCGTTGCCGGTGCGGCCGCCTTCGCGCGGCTCCTCACGTCGGCGTTGTACGGCGTGAGCGCCAGCGACACGAAAACGTACATCTTCGTGTCGCTGGGGTTGTTGCTTGTTGCGTTGACGGCGGCATCTGTCCCATCGTGGCGCGCGGCGAAAGTCGATCCCACCGTGGCGTTACGCGAGTGAACGTCTTGGCCCGAAGAAAAGAATCGCGCTCAGAGGGTCGGCGGAGTTGGAAAAAGGATGTTCGCTTTTCAGGAACGAGGCCGTTCGTTGGCATGATTCGACGATGCGCCGCGCGTTGCGACGAACCAGAACCCCCAGCCCGTCGCCGCGCCCGCGGCGACGCCCGCGGCTGGGAAAAATCCCCAGGTCGCCCGGGCGTCGAACGCATGGAGATAGACCGGGAATAGCAGCCCGCCGCAGACGGCGCCGATCAGGGTGAGACTCCACCAACTGAGCGATCCGGCATTGCGCAGAAGCACGGCAGCCGGCCATAGAATGAGGATCGTTCCGCCATATGCCAATGGCGCGCCGTAGACGAACAGAATGAGCGCGAGCAGGACGATGCCGATGAGCGAGGTAGCGCCGACCTCATGCAACCCGGTCGTCGCGAGCTGCCGAACAGCCGCGCCCAAAACGATCGCCAACGACGCGAAGAGCGGCGCCACAATCACCGCCAGCCGCAGCCTGGGCGCACGTCCGTCAAAGCTCATCGCTTCTTTTTCATCGCGTGTCTCCGTTCGCCGACGAACGACGCCAGCGCTCGACCAGATTCAAGAGTGACACGCCCAACGAATCCCGATGACGTTGGCCGAATTCCCGCCGATGACGGCGGTTTTTCGGCTCGCTGCTCCCTCGCCACGTTCTATCATGCGCTCATCTCGGCTACCGATATGAGCGCAGATGAGTAAACCGGACAATCTCCTCCAGGGCACGCTCGGCACGCTCGGCACGGATTGGTGCGACGGTCTCCTCCGCGACGTTCGATTTGCCGCCCGCAGTCTGCGCCGCGCTCCGGCATTCACCCTGGTCGTGGTCGCGACGCTGGCGCTCGGCATCGACGCCAACAGCGCGGCGGTCAACGACGCCGCCGCCTGGCGCGACCGAGCCACGTTGATCCGATTCGTGTGGATTCTCGGCGCCGTCGTCGCGCTCACCTTGCTGATCGCGTGTTTCAACGTGGCGAATCTGTTCCTCGTTCGGGCAGGCGAGAGGTCCGTGGAGCTCAGCCTCCGTTCGTCGCTCGGCGCGTCGCGAGCGCGCATCGCGCACAGCTCGCTGTAGAAAGCCTGCTGCTCGGCTTGGCCGGTTCCCTCGCGGGACTGCTCGTCGGCCGGGCAGGCGTCCATCTCCTCGCGTCGTTCACGCTGCCCGGCGGTATCTCGCTGGCCGAAATACCATTCGACTTGAACGGCCGCGTGCTGGTCGCGACGATGACGCTCGGCGCGCTCACCGCTCTGCTCTTCGGCTTGTGGCCCGCCATGCAAACGTCCAAGACCAGCCTGATCGCATCGTTGCGGAACACGCAAGCGAAGTCCGGCCTCGACACGCGCGCCGTGCTCTTGGGCTGCGAGGTTGCGCTGTCGATCGTGCTGCTCGTTGGGGCTGGACTCTTCGTCAGAACTGTCCAGGCAGGTTTGCGGAGTGACCTGGGATTCGATCCTTCGCCGCTCGCCGCCGTTCGCGTCAATCCGGCACTCGGCGGCTACAAGGGCGCCGACGTCGCGAGCTACTACCAGTTGGCGACCGCTGGCGCATCGCAAATACCCGGGGTCACCGGAGTGGCGCTGTCGACTCATGTCCCTTTGGCGAGAGCCAGTCCTCTGCCCTTCGTATCCGCCGACAAGGCAGGAGCTGGCGAGGGGTCGGCGAACGATCAGGTGAACGCGGGTTGGGTCTACATCAGCCCGAATTACTTCGACGTGCTGCGCGTGCCCATCGTCGATGGGCGGGCGTTCATACCAGACGACACGGCGCGGGCGTTCAGTACGGCAATCATCAACCAGGCCGCCGCCAAGGCTTTGTTTCCGGACGGTCACCCGGTGGGCCGGCAGATGGTGCACGCCGGGTCCATGCGATTCACCGTCGTGGGTGTGGTACGGGATACGAAATACGCCTCGGTTCAGGACCGGCACGTGCCGATGGTCTTCACGCCGATGACGCCGGACTTCAGCGACGACGTGCACTTCATCGTTCGAAGCAGCCGGCCGCAGATGGCGCTCGAGCAAGTGCGTGATATCCTGACGTCCGTCGCACCGCATCCGCCAATCCGGGAACCTCGGCTCGTGGCTGAGCAGATCAATGCGGTGCTCGAGCCACAACGGTTCGGCGCAGCCATGAATGAGCCCACGCGCAGGGGCGTGGTAGGATTGATCATGGTCGCGGCCGCATGGACTGCGTGGCCGAAAACCAGCGAAGATCGGCTTTTTTGCGCCTCGACCGTTTGCCGTCCGCGCTCGACTTTGCGGCAGTCCCCAGTTCGGAGCGGAGCACATGAGGTTGATCGGCACCCGCGGCGCATGGCTCGCCGCCTTGATGGTCGCCACGATCGGTAACCGTGCGCACGCACAGACCGCCGCTGACAGCGCGGCCATCCACGAAACCGCGATGGACTATATAGAAGGGTGGTACGCGGGAGACGCTCAACGGATGGAACGCGCCCTCCACCCGGAGTTGGTGAAGCGCGTCGTCACAACCGATCCCAAGATGGGGCACAGCCAGCTCGAGTCCATCGGCGCGATGACGCTCATCCTGCGCACTCGCGCCGGCGGCGGCACGCACACACCCGCCGAGCGTCAACAAAAGGACTTCCGCATCCTCGACATCTTCGCCAACGCGGCCGTCGCCAGGGTGACCGCGTCGGATTGGGTGGACTTCCTCGAGCTGGCGAAGTGGAACGGCCGCTGGGTCATCGTCAATGTGCTATGGGAGTACAAGCCCAAGACTCCCTGACGAATCACCCTGTCCAGACGATCGGAAATGGTCTCATGCCCTATCCGGTGAGCGGACTGGCGCCCCCCCCGAGCAAGGCAAACCGTCCTGCGGATATCCGACCAACCCGCTTCAACGAGCGTGTGCGATTTGGTCTCCTTCCGCTCGTCGCTCGGTTGCTACTCGTCTCGGAATTCCTCATCGCGCTGAACGGCAAGATCTTTGGTTGGAGCGGCCAAGCGGCATACATGGCGGCGCATGGGCTGCCCCTCATCGCTCCCTTACTCGGCATGGCACTCGCCATCGAGCTGCTCGGATCCATCTGCGTGGTCACCGGGTTCGGCGCACGCGCGGCCGCGGCGACGATGTTCGTCTATCTCGCCATCGTGAGCGTCGAGCTGCACGACTTCTGGAACAAGTCCGGGAACACCTCCGGCATGTACACGACCGAATTCTTCAAGAACATGGGCATCATGGGCGGCCTGCTCCTGCTCGCGACCTACGGCCCGGGCGACTGGGCACTCGGTCGCGGAAGCCGCCGCCGATCAGCCGGCGACCGACTGTAGCAATCGGTTGGGCCGGATCGCGCGCAGCCGCCAATCGTAGTCCATGCATAGAGCGCACGCGGCGGCGAGCTCTCGAGTCGTCTTCGCAATCGCGCAGTCGTTGTTATTAGCGCGCCCTGTTCCAACCTTGCGAAAGTCTGGACCGTCTAATCGAACGCCCCATTCGACAGGAGCCTCGCATTGACCTGGACCGACACGCTGACCCGTGATGTGTGGTTCGCCGTACGATCGTTGGTGCGCCTACCCCTGTTCGCGGCCGCAGCCATACTGACTCTGGCGCTCGGCATCGCGACCACGACCGCGATGTTTACCATCGTCGACGGAGTCGTTCTGAGGCCGCTCCCCTATCCTCATTCCGAGCGCCTGTTCGAGTTGCTGCAGTCGTATCCGGAAAAGAATCTCGACCGTTGGACGCTTTCTCAGGCGAACGCGGCGGGCTACATGGGGGTCAAGAGTTTCGAAGGATTCGCCGCGTATGCACGCACCGGCGTAACGCTCGAGGAGAACGAACACGCTGACCGGCTTATCGCTGAGGTCGTGACGGGTGATTTCTTTACCCTGCTTGGAGTCCAGCCCGCGCTCGGCCGTGCCATCGGGCGGGACGACGATCGAACCGGAAATACCAATGTCGCTGTCCTGTCGCATTCTTTTTGGCAAACTCGCTACGGTGGGTCACCGGCGTTGATCGGCAGGACGATTCGGCTGAACGGGCAGCCGACCCGCGTCGTGGGTGTCATGCCGGCGGACTTCGCGTTCCCGAAGCCGGATGTCCAGGTGTACGTTCCCCTGGGCCTCGACCCCAACCGCAGCGGGCCAAATTTCCTCACCGGTCTCATTCGCCTTCGCGCCGAGATATCGGCCGGCCAGGCCGAGCGCGAGGCGACCCTGGCCATGTGGGATTTCGCCCGCCGGACACCCGAACAATTCGGCGGTGTCGCGCCGGAGCGCACCCGCATGCGAGCACTCGTCACTCCCCTCCGCACGGCGGTCGCCGGCAGCGTCACTCGGCCCTTGCTCATCCTTCAAGCGGCCGTCGTGCTCATTCTTCTCATCGCAATTGCGAATGTCGCGACGCTCATTGGCACGCGCGGCATCAGCCGCGGCCGCGAAATCGCTCTCCGGGCCGCACTCGGCGCATCGCGGCGCCGCATCGTGGGCCAAATGATCACCGAGAGCCTCGTTCTCGCCGTCGCGGCCGGCGGTATCGGAGTCGTGGCGGCGCTGGCATTGGTCAGAGCCTTTACTCGCTCGTCGCTCGCCACCCTTCCCCGTCTCGGGGAAGTCAGCCTCGATTGGCGAGTGCTGCTCTTCGCGAGCGTCGTTTCCGCGATCGCCGGCCTGCTCTTCGCACTGGCACCGGTCTTCGTGCTCGACCTGGGTCGTTTGAACGCCGCGTTGAGCGGTCAGAAAGCCTCGGCGAGCCGAAACAGCCGGCGGCTGAACAGCGCTCTCATCGCCGGGCAGGTTGGCCTGTCTTTCGTTCTGTTGATCGCGGCCGGACTGGTGCTCAAGAGCTTCCGCCGACTTCTCGATACAGACCTCGGCTTTGACCCGGCGCGGGTCATGTCGATCACCATGCCGTTGCCGGGAGCGCGGTATGCGATGAGCAACAAGCCGCGATCATATCTATTCGTCGAACAAGTGGTCGCGAAAGCGGCGACGATTCCTGAAGTCGGTGCTGCGGCGGTGATGTTTCCCGGCATGTACGTAAACGATGTCAACTCGGATGGGTTCCTGCTCGAAGGACAGGACCCGTCGCCGAACGCCCCAGTCAAGCAAACGGTTCAATACTCCGTCAGTCCTGGGCTGTTTCGCGTGCTGCGCGTGCCGCTGCTCGCTGGACGCGACTTTACGGCCGACGATCGGATCGAGTCGCCGTGGGTGGTCGTCGTCGATCAGGCGCTCATCGCCGGGCATTGGGACGCCTCAAGCGCGATTGGAAACCGAATTCGTATGACCGGCGATACGACATGGCGAACGATCGTCGGGGTGGTTGGCAACATTCGCGATGAGGGAGTCGCTGACGCGCCGCGTCCCCACACGTACTTCCCGTACAGTCAATACGGCGGCAGCCGGCCCTCGCTCGTTCTTCGCTCGGACGACGCGTCGTCGCGCGTGGTCGCCGCCGCTCGCGTCGCCATCAGCGCCGTCGACCCGGCGGTTCCAATCGACAACCCACATCCGATCGCGAGCGCGATCGATGGCTCATTGGCAACTCGCCGGCTGACCGAACTGCTGCTCGTCGGCTTTGCCGGCCTCGCCCTCGTGCTGGCGGCAGGCGGCTTGTACGGCGTGATGTCTCTGTTCGTCGTCAGTCGACGGCGGGAATTTGGTATCCGTGCAGCTATCGGTGCGGACCCCGGATCGCTAGTGCGCGTCGTGGTTGGCGAAGGAGCCGCCCTCGTTGGCGCGGGGATAGCGATGGGTTTCGTCGCATCGATGGGCGCGGGGCGATCGCTGCGCTCGACTCTGTATGAGGTGACGCCGACGGATTCCGTGGTGTACGTGGCGGTCGCGAGCGTTCTGGTCCTGGTGGCGTCTATCGCGTGCTACGTGCCCGCCCGCCGTGCGGCGAATACGGATCCACTCGTCGTATTGCGAGCGGATTGACGTGCGTTGTCCAAAGCGAAAGGCCCGTGCTCGACGGCCCGAAATTGAATCTCGACCGGCCGGAAATTGAGATCAGTCCTCCCCCGCGAGAGCGACCGACCATGTCGTGACCGATCGCATCTCAGCCTCCCCGGAGAACGTGTGCCGGATCCGCCGCGATCGCGCGCCGGGCGGGTCCGAGGCACGCCGCGATCGAAGTCGCGAACAGCACCAGTGCGACGACCACGTACGTCGCGGCGTCGTTCGGCTGAATGCCGAACAGAAGGGATTTGGCAAATTTCGACAGCAGCAGCGCCGCGACCGCGCCCGCGCCCAGTCCTACAATCACGACTACCAGGCCGTCGCGCCCCACCAGGCCGATGATGCGCCGGCTATCGGCGCCAAGCGCCATCCGAATCGCAATCTCGGGAAGGCGCTGGGCTATCGAATAGCCGACCACACCGGCGAGCCCTGTTGCCGCGAGCACCAGGGCCACGACCGCGAAGCTCATGAGCAGAGCCGTCGTCAGGCGCGGTTCCGAGAGCCGTGTTCCTCGCACGTCCTCGAGCGTTTGGATCGCGACGATCGCCTGTTGCGGATCGATCGAGTGGACGAGCGTTCGCAGCCCGGAGGCGATTGGCGCGCTCGATCCTCGGAACCGTACGAGAATCCGAATGTCCACCGGCGGCACGATCGTCGACGGGAGATACACCTCGTCGGCGACGTCTTTGTCGAGGCCCGTCTGACGAACGTCCCCCGCCACACCGACGACCGTGGCCCACGCCTTCCCGCTGTCCGTCGAGATGCGCGTGCCGATCGGATTGCGGTCGCCCCAATACGTCGTGGCGAGATGTTGACTCAGAATCACCGGTACGGCCGACGTGTCGCGATCGGCGTCGGTGAATGCTCGCCCCTGCCTGATGGGTACGCCGATAACCTCGAAGTACTTGCTACTTACACTGGTGAAGTCTCCGCGTGGCGCGCCGAGTCCCTCTTTCGCGTCTACACCGGCGATCATGAAGGCTTGCGAGCGCGAGACCGCGTTGTTGAGTGGGAAGTTGTTGGCGATCGCGCTCTCGCTCATGCCGGGTGTGCTGGCGAGCCGCTGCATCAGCTGGTCGCCAAAAGCCAAGATCGGCGCGAACGAGCGGTACTTCGTGAAGTTGAGGGAAACGCGGGCGGTCAGTACGTTGTGGCCGTCGAAGCCCGCGTCGACGTTCTGCAGATGCTGCAGGCTGCGCCCCACGAGTCCCGCCGCGACGAGCAAGACGAACGCGATCGCGACCTGCACAAAGACAAAGGCCCGCCGGATGCGAACCTCCATTCGGCCGCCCATCGCCGCCGAGTTGCCTTGGCGCAGTCGGTCGATGAGAGTCGGGCCGCCTGGCGCACGGATCAGCGGCGCGGCAGCGGCGGCGAGACCGACTACGGCGCAGGTCAGTATGGCGAACGCGAGGACCGGCCCGTCGATCTGAATCTCACCGGCGCGTGGAGTGACACGCGTCGCGAACGTTCGCAGCAGCCCGAGACCGCTGAACGCGAGCAAGGTTCCGCCGATTCCGCCGACGATCGAAATGGCGAGACTTTCATATGCCAGCTGCCGGAAGATTCGCAGCCGGCCAGCGCCGAGGGCCTCGCGCACCGCGATCTCTCGACCACGGCGAAGCTGTCGCGCGACTGTGAGCCCGGCGAAGTTCGCCGCGGCGACGATCATCAAGAACAAAGCGGTCGAGAAGAGGATCAGTAGCAGCGGCTTGGAACCGGCGGTCATTTCCTCTCGAACCGGCACGGTCGAGACGCGAAGTGCGCTGCCGCTCGGGTACGCCCCGGGGTAGGCAGCGTGGAGTCGCTGAGAAATGATCGCGATTTCGGCTGCCGCGCCCGCCGGTGTCGCGTCGGGCTTGAGCCGGCCAAACATCATCGGCAGCCGCGCCGTGCGCGATGCCATGGCCGCGGGTGCCGACCGGAATGGACACGCACCGGCCGGAACCCAGATGTCGTTGGCTCCCGGATACGCGGGGAGTGGCGGCAACACGCCCACGATCGTGTGCACGCGATCGTTCATCGTGAACTTGGAGCCGATCACGTTTCGATTCGCCCCGAGCACGCTGGTCCAATATCCGTAGGACAGCAACACGACCGGGGGCGCGCCGACCGCCTCTTCGCCGGGGCGAAAGAGCCGGCCGAGCACCGGCGTCACCCCGAGGACTTGAAAGAAGTTGTCGGAAACGACGCCCGTCTGGAGTCGTTGCGGCTCGCCCAGGCCGTAAAGCTGGAACGCCATCGCGTGGTACTCGACGACGGCGTCCATCGTTCGAGACTGCCCTCGATAGTCGAGGATCTCAGGAATCGAGAACCGAACGTCGGCTTGGAGGTTCGACGGCTGCGTGATGTGAACCAACCGCTCGCCGCTATCGTACGGGAGACGGCGGAGCAGCACCCCCTCGACCATGCTGAAGATCGCCGTGTTCGCGGCGACTCCCAGCGCGATCGTCGTCGCCGCGACGATCGCGAACCCGGGCGCCCGCGCCAGGCTTCGAGTCGCTTGCCGCAAATCGTCAAGCACGTTGACTCCACAAGGAAAGACGGTTGCAACCTCGGCGACACGCCGGAGGCGGGTGAGGCGCAAAGACGCCGACGACCGCCGAAATTCCGCCACTGGCGGAAAACGTGTGTCGTTTGGCCGATTTCCCCGCGTGTTCGACGTCGAAATGGGGAGCCGAACTGGCCGCTCGCCGGATCACATGTGCGCCAACGGGTTAATATCGGACAGCAGAAGATGACACATCGGCATCGCGTCGTCGCCCTCGTCCTAGAGACTGTCGTGCCATTCGATCTGGCAGTGCCGTGTCAGGTCTTTGGCTGGGGCCGTCCCGACCTGGGCGAGATCAGGTACGATTTCGAATTGTGTGGCGTAAGCCGGGGACGCGTACGCGCCGCTCAAGGGTTCGGGATCGAGGTGCCGAATAGTTTGGCGGCTTTGAGCCGCGCCGACACGGTCGTCGTTCCTGGCACCAGCGACCTGTCGCTGCCCATTCCTCCGGCGGTCGGCGCCGCCTTGCGACGGACGTACGAACGTGGCGCCCGCGTGATGTCGATCTGCTCGGGCGCATTTGTTCTCGCCGAAGCGGGACTGCTGAATGGGCGTCGTGCGACGACTCACTGGCAAGACGCACCGCTCCTCTCGTCACGGTATCCCGAGGTCGAGGTCGACCCCTCCGTCCTGTTCGTCGACAGCGGCCGGGTCCTCACCTCCGCCGGCATCGCGGCAGGCATCGACCTGTGCCTCCACGTCGTGCTCGCGGATCACGGCGCGGCGGTGGCCAACGCCGTCGCCCGGCGCCTCGTGGTCCCCCAGTATCGTGGCGGCGGGCAGGCGCAGTTCATCGAGACGCCCGTTCCGGCGACCGAAGGCTCGACGCTCGAGCGCACGCGCGAGTGGCTTCGCAAGAACCTCAGCAGCCGGCGCTCCATCGGCGAGATGGCCCGGCATGCGCACATGAGCGAGCGCAATTTCGCTCGGCGATTCGTCGAGGAATCGGGCATCACGCCCGCGCAGTGGCTCTTGCGCCAGCGCGTGCTCGCGTCGCGCGAGCTGCTCGAGCGCTCCGATCTCTCGATCAAGCAGATCGCGGCGCGAACCGGCTGGACCTCGCCGCAGTCTCTCCGCGAGCAATTCAAGCTTCATGTCGGAACGACGCCGGCCGCATATCGTCAGGCGTTTCGACGGCCTCCCGATGCTGACCACTAGGGCGCGTTAGACACTCGAACGGGAAGACTTTGCGCCCGACCGTGCGTCGTGGTACACTCCCTCCCTAAGGTTACCAGAGGGAGTGATGACCCGACCGCCCGATCTCGTCCAGGGCACGCTGGGACTGCTGCTGTTGAAGCTGCTCGCCCTCCAGCCAATGAACGGCTGGGCGATCGGCCAACAGCTCAATCGGCTGTCGCGCGACGACCTCAAGGTCACCGACGGGTCCGTCTATCAGGCTCTGCATCGCCTCGAGCAGGAGGGATGGATTCGCGCCGAATGGCGACAGAGCGAGAACAATCGCCGCGCGAAATTCTACTCGCTCACGCGCCTCGGCAAACGCCGCCTCGCGCAAGAGATGGGCGAATGGGAACGCCTGTCGTCGGCCATCGGCCGGGTGATGCGGCTCCGAACCGTCGACGTGTGAGGAACCGCATGCAAATCGAACACTGGTGGTACACGCTCCCGCTCCGGCTCCGCTCGATCTTTCGCCGCCGACGAGCGGATGCCGAATTGCGCGAAGAACTCCGAGCCCACTTCGATCGCTTGGTGGAGGAAAACGTCGCGCGCGGAATGCCGCCCGCCGAGGCGCGAGCGGCCGCGCGCCGGCAGATGGGGAGCGTGGCCTATTACGTCGACGGCTGCCAGGACGAGCGGCGGGTGCGAGTGATCGACGAGCTGCGTCAGGACGCCAGCTACGCGGCGCGAGTGCTGCGCTCGAACCCGACGTTCACCATCGTCGCCGTTCTCACTCTGGGACTCGGCGTCGCCGTGAACGCGACGATGTTCAGCGTCGTCAACGCGGTGGCGTTGCAGCCGCTTCCGTTCGCCAACGCGGATCGGCTGGTCCGCGTGCTTTCGACGAAGGACGGCGCACCGCTCTCCGGTCCGTCGTGGGTCGATCTCCGCGACATCGCGCAAACGAGCCGCAGCTTCGAGCGCCTCGCCGCTTACGACGAGTGGAGAAAGAACGTCTCGGGCCTCGGGAGCTCCACGATGCCTGAACAGCGGATCGTCGGGCTGGTGTCGAAGGAGTACTTCGAGACGCTTGGCGTGCGGCCTATTCGAGGCCGCCTGTTCACCGACGATGAGACCCGCGAGGGGAACAACTATGTCGCGGCGATCGGCGAGCGCCTCTGGCGCGATCGGTTCGGCGCCGCGGAGAACGTTCTCGGTAGGACCATCCGCATCAACGACGAGCCATACACGATCGTCGCCGTAATGCCGGATGTGATTCCGGCATGGATGGAGCTACGACAGACCGGCATCTCGATCTGGACCCCTTTCGCCAAGACGACGGCGACCTCTCTCGAGCAAATCCGCGGCGGCGACGCCAACCAACCCAACATCGGGCGTCTTCGCCCCGGGGTAAGCCTCGAACAAGCGCGCGCCGACGTCGCGGGCATGGCGCACCGGCTGGCCGCGGAGCACGTCGCCGATCGGGGCTACGGTGCGACGGTCGCTCCGCTCGCCGACGCCAGGAGCGGTCCGCTGGCGCGCGTGCTCGTCATCCTCGTGTGCGCGGTCGCGTTCGTCCTGATGATCGCGTGCGCGAATCTCGCGAACCTGTTGTTGGCGCGCAACGCGGTCCGCCAACGCGAGCTCACGTTGCGCGCGGCGCTCGGAGCGTCGCGCGGGCGCATCGCGCGGCAGCTCCTCGTCGAGACGATGGTGCTGTCGCTCTTCGGCGGGCTCGTTGGTCTCGCGCTCTCGTTCGCGGGGTGCGCCGTCGTCATCCGATGGCACCCCGATGGCTGGCCGCAGCTAGCGGGCGTCGGCATCGATGCGCGCGTATTCGCCTTTGCGGCGATCGTCTCGTTGCTCGCTGGTGTCGCGTTCGGCGCCGGCCCAGCGATCGCAACGTCGCGCGTCGATCTCGCGACCCGTTTGCGCAGCGGAGGCCGATCCGTTGCGGGAGATCGCAGCGGAGGGCGCGCGCGTTCGGCGCTCGTCGTCACACAGGCTGCTCTCGCTCTCGTGCTCGTCGCGTCCACCGCTATCCTCGTACAGAGCGTCTCCCATCTCGAGCACCAGGACCTGGGCTTTCGATTGGACCACGCGCTCAAGGCGCACATCTATCTGCCGCCCGTCCGGTACCGTGATGCCAACGAGCTGACACGCTTCTCCGACAACCTCGGGGCAGCGCTGCGCGCGACGCCGGGCGTGCGCATGGCATCGGTGACGACAGGATACCCGCCAACGGGCGCGCGGTGGGTGCAGCCCGTCTCGATCGACGGCGTAACCAACCCCGTCAGCGAGCCGACGGCATACCTTGGCATTTCGGACGAATGGTTCCTCCGAACGCTCGGCGTTCCGATCCTGCACGGGCGCGATCTCTCGGCCGCCGACGCCGGAGACGCTCCGCCGGTGGCGATCGTGAACGAGACGTTCGAGCGGCGGTTCTTTCCTGGCGCAACCGCCGTGGGGCGTCAGGTGCGGCTCGGCCAGGGCCAACGCAATAACGAGCCGCCGCGCGCGATCACGATCGTCGGCGTGTTTCGCGACGTGAAGAACGATGGGCTGAGCAAGGCGCCGCAACCGCAGGTCGTCGGTTTGAATCGGCAGTTGCCGGAGTTCAACATCGAGTTCAAGGATATTCTCCTGCGCACGGCGGGCGATCCGCTAACGACGGTGCGTGACGTGCAAGAAAGCCTTCACAAGCTCGACCCCGAGATGCCACTCGCGGAGGTCGCGACGCTCCAGGACGTCGTGTCGAGCGCGACGGGGGGACTCACCTACACCGCTGGATTGCTTGGCGCGTTCGCGTTGCTCGGTGCGTTGCTGGCGGCCGTGGGGATCTATGGCGTGATTGCCTATCGCGTCACGCAGCGGCGAAATGAGTTCGGAGTGCGGATGGCCATCGGTGCCACACCCGGCGCGATCCTCGCGCTCGTCCTTCGAGACGGGGTGCGGCTCGGCGCGCTGGGCGCCGCGATCGGCTGCATCGGTTCGATCGCCGCGGGTCGCGTCATCGGTCGCGAGGCTTTTGGCGTCTCGCCCGTCGACCCACTGACGCTCGGCGGCACGGCGGCGATTCTCGTACTGGTCGCGGCCATCGCGAGCTTCATCCCCGCCCTCCGCGCCGCGCGAATGGATCCTGTACGGATCCTGAAAGGATGATGCCCGGCGCCATTCGATGCGCCGTTGGCTGTTTTCAGGCCTTTGGTCGCATCACCCGCGAACCCATCGTTGCAACGGGTCTGTCGTCACGGGAAACCAGCGAATGAAACGCTTCCTCTGCGCGCTGTTGCCGATGCTCGCGTCGGCACAGCGATCGACACCGCCGGTCGTTCAGCAGCTCGACGCGCGTCGGGCCCGTTCGACCACGACCGCGCTCCTGACGACGGCCGGCAAGGACACCTTTTGCCTCGAGCAGTACAGTCGCAACGGCAACGTGATCACGGGCACGTGGGTGGTGCTGCATCCGCCTGGCGTGTACGTCCACGACTACGTGATCACGCTTGGCAATGATGGCCTGCCGGCCCGATACACGATGAAGTACAGCGTACCGAGCGAAGCGACCCCGCAGCGGCTGGATTCACTCTCGGTCGTGTACGGGCGCGACTCGGCGCGTCTCGAGTTCTTCTTGCGCGATTCGTCGTTCACGCGGCGCATCCCGATACACGAAGGGTTCCCGATGCTCGGTCAATCCTTCGTTGGCATCGAGCTCGCGCTTGAGCGGCTGCGGGGAATGCATGTGGACTCTTCGACCATCGCGCTGCATCCACCGTCAGATCCGGCCGGCCACATGTCACTCGCGCCGGTTCGGTTCTACGCTGGCGATTCCGCCAACGTCGATGGGGCGCGTGTGCACGTCGCGCCGGACGGAAGCATCCTCGGTCTGCGCTGGGGCTCTCGGGAACTGCGTCGCGTCGCGCCATTCGACATGGCGAGTCTCGTAAGTGGATTCGTCAAAGCCTTCGCGCGGCGCGCTCCCAGCGATTACCAGGGCCACTAAGGTTGGTAACCGCTCGCCCGCAAAAAAAAGTTCGCGTCCGTGAACAACAGGATCTCGCGCACCGCGGCTTGCTTGTTCGCCGCCTTGTCGTAATACGCCTTCGAGATTTTGTAACCCATCCAGTAACCGAGATCGGCTGGGACACCGGGCGCCGTGCGGTCACCTTGCCCGAGCCAGTCGTCGGTCCTCGAGCTGTCCATCTGTGTCCTGAACTTTGCCCACAGCTCTGTCTCGTGCGCGTCCCCGTAGGCATATGCGGGATTGTTGATGCGTTTGCCGGAGATCAGCTCGGAGAGGAAGTCCGCACTCCCTTCGTCGAGCGCGTCGATCAGGAGGGTATGGGGGCCGGTGCGCCTGCCCTGAAGCGTGTGTATCAGCTCGTGCGCGACGATGTGCGGCAGATCGTCTACCTGTCCGATCACCGCGCGATGCCACGCGTCGAGCTCGTCGACCGGCGTGGACGCGTCGCGCGCATTCATCTCCGTCCCAATCAGCATCGCGCGCTTCCCCGTCGTGCCGCCAGAGCTCAGGCGGCCGATCAAGAAATACACGTCGGCGAATTGGGCATCGGGATAAAGGGCCGACATTCGCCGAAAGGCCGCGCGTACGGAGTCTTTGACCGCCCGCGCTGTGTCCACCGCGAGCGTGTTTCGTCGAATCGCGTCGTAGTAGCGCCGGCGCGCGAGATAGGTGAGCGCCAGATTTCGCGCCGCGTTGGCGAGAATGGCCGGCATCACCACCGTGTCGAATCCAGCGCGCTCCGGCGTGCCGGGTGACGCCCCCATCGCACCGACTGCGCGGTCGCGAGTCCATCCCTTGACCTCGAGTATCCTGCCGAGCGCGTCCTGGCTGATCAGTCGATTGACGATCCAGTCGAACATTCCCGGCGAAGGATTCTCGAGATAGTCGCGACGGATCGCGGCGATAAGCGTGGCCGTGTCCTTCCCGGCCGCGTGATCGATGGCACGCCAAAAGTTCGAAATGTCGCGGGTGATGAGGTGCGCGGAATCGGGATTCGACGTCTGCCCGCGTGCCGGAAGCGCGAGCATGAACAAGAGAGCGGAGACGGCCGTCAGCGGCTTGCACATGCGAACAGGGTGAGGAGGCCTGCACCATTCGTTGCTCAGGCACTCTACGGTGTTCGCCACCGAGTGCCGAGGTAAAAGGCTGCCGATGTCAGCCGGAAGCCCGCCAAAGCGGAGATTCCCCCCCCCGCGCCGCCCGAATGGATCCTGTACAGATGGTGAAAGGATGATGCACGGCGCCATTTGATGCGCCATTGGCTGTTTTCAGGTCTTCGGTGCCCTCGTGCACCAACGCATAGTTGCGATGGGTCTGTCGTGAACAGACCCACTCTTGCGAGGAGCGTTCATGCGGGTACTGCGGTTCAGTGTCGGCTTCATTCTACTTGGTGCGTCGACGATGCCGGCGCAGGCGCCGATGGCGAATACCGGCGGCGGTCGGCCGACAGTGTCGCCGGACGGCAAGTTCATCGCGTTCAGCGCGTTGCGAAATGGCGAGTGGGAGATCTACGTCGTCCGTCCGGACGGATCGGATCGCGTTCAACTCACCTCGACCCACGAGAAGAATTTCGTCAACCTCGGCCCGCCGACCTGGATCGGCAACCGTGTCTTCGTGTGGCAACGCATCGACGACAGCACCCGCGCGTTTCTCGTAACGCCGGTGCCACAGACCGGGCCGGCTCCGGTGCCGGTGCCATCGCTGCCGCGTGACGCGGTCCAGGTGCGCCCTTCCCCGGATGGCCGCTGGATCGTGTTCCTCCACGGCGATCGTCAGCATCCGAGGATCGCGATCTCCAAGCTCGACGGGAGCGACCTTCGCGACCTGACGACCGGCACGCCGCCGGCCGGCTACCCCGACTGGTCGGCCGACTCCAAGTCGGTCGTGTTCACCGTCGCGGACAGCACGTCGGCCTGGCAGCTCGCTGCCGTCAACATTGACGGGACCGGCTTTCACGTGATCACCCATTTCGATCAGGCCGAGGGCCGGCCGCAGTGGGCGAACTGGTCGCATGACGGTGCGCGGATCGTGATGCAGTCGGGCCACTACAATCCGACCAAGATCGAGGAGAGCACCGCTCACCTGTGGGTGGTCGATCCGGCAACCGGGCGCGCAACCAAGCTCGCGCCACACGCCGCGGCCTCGCTCGACGAGACGCCGTCGTGGTTTCCCGACGGCAAGCGCATCGCGTTTCAGAGCAATCGCACCGGCGTCATGGAAGTTTGGATAATGAACGCGGATGGCACCGGTGCGCGTCAGGTGACGTCCGTGACGCCATAACTCTTCCCCCTCTTTCCTACGCTTCGCTTGGAGTCGCGCAAACGTATCGCCGGATTGAGAAGCCGCCATCCGACAGGCTCATTTCCAAAATTGCCTGTCGATGATCCTCCCGGTATCGACGTCGATGTCCGCGTCATAGCCACCATAGCTGTGTGCGGAAAGTCTGCCCTCGATCAGTTTGGCGTTCACGTATTTGTCATCGTTACCAGGGAGCTCAGCGCGCCAAACGATCGAGCCATCCGGCCGCACTCGCGCCAAGTTCTGAAAGCCGCCGTAGGGGTGATCCGGGCGATAGTAGTGATAGAGCGCGAGCCCGTCGTCGGCGAATCGGAGCGCGATTGCCCATTCGGCCGGCCGCCCGTCCGGTTGGCCGCGCCAGCACAACGCGTGATCGGCGTCCTCTATTAACAGGTCATCGCCTGCGACACGGTAATTCATCCTCTTCCCCTCCCTCCCTTCACGATGTACGCCGGACTGGACGATCACCACAACGTGGCGAGGCCCCAATGAAGAAGACAGCTGTACTGGTTGCGACCGTTCTGCTGACCGTCGCGGCGCCGCTGCCCGCGCAACGATTCACCCAGGCGGGCACAATCCGCCTGACGGCACCCGTCCTGCTCGACACCATCGGTCTATTTCAGGCCCGCTTCGCGCGCGTCGGCGACGACGTCTTCATCGCCGGGCAGCCTACGGAGAAAGGCCTGGGCACCGTGCACGATCGAGGGGTGACGACCGTCGTGAACCTTCGCTCGCCGCAGGAAATGGCGCGCATTCCGTTCGACGAAGCCAAGGTGGTCGAGAAGCTCGGGATGAAGTACGTGTACATCCCGATGCGCGGCACTCCGGATTTCCCGTACTCACCGGCGGCGCTGGACACGTTCGCGAAAGTGATGAAGTCCGCCAACGGAAAAGTTCTCTTGCATTGTACCATCGCCTGGCGCGCGAGCCACCTCTGGGCAGCGTATCTGATCCGTGAGCGCGGCATTCCGGTGAAAGACGCGTTGGACAACGCGCGCGCCATCAACCTGATGGACGATATGCGCATGGAGGACCAGCCGATCGAGCATTTTCTCGGCCGGCCGGTGCCGGGAATTGGTCACCCCGGCGGCAAGTGAGCTCCGGAGACGAACGCTACGAGGTCGGTGACACGCTGACGTTCGGCGACGTCCGGATCGACCTGGCCGCACACACGGCACAGCGAGCGGACAATCGCGTGAGCCTTACGCCGAAAGCCTTCGAGCTTCTACTCGCTCTTGCTCGGCGCAAAGGGAACGTCGCGAGCCGTGCCGAGCTCCTGCGAGAGGTTTGGGGCTATGATCCGCTGGTCCAGTCGCGAACCGTGGACTCGCACATCGCGCAGCTCCGCCGCAAGCTCGACGACCCCGCGGCGCCAAGATACTTTCTGACAGTCCGGAAGGCGGGATACCTGCTCGTTCGCCCACGCCTGACTTGAGGCCATCTTGGTGTCGCGATCATTGACGCGTGAATACCAGCGTTTGGCGACTCCACCGGATTCCGTCGACCGCCGTTTGCGAACGCGACAGGGTGCGTCCGCTCGCATCGAGCGTCCAGCGTTCCTCGATCTCGAGCGTTCGATCCGGCCGTCGCTCAACCCGTCGCAGTACGAGGGTATCGCCAACCCACCCACGAACGCTCATGCGCGCGAGCGTGTCGGCCGGCTGAGTACCGGGCGCCTGATTCGGCAGATACGTGGAGCGCATCTGAACAGGCGGCCTCCCGGCGTCGACGACGTCGGTGGCGACGATGAGCGTATCGCCGCGGGTCAACACGTTGAGCGTGAGCCCGACCAACTGCGCATCGTGCTTGGCGAACTTCGTGGTGTCCATCTTCCAGGTGCCGGTGAAGTCCGGGCGGGACGCGGTTGACTGCGCCCCGACAGACGAGCGTGACGCGCTTGTGACAACGAGGGTCGCGCACAGCGCGACGCACCAATTTCGAGTGGACATTCCGCCTCCCGGTATGAGCAAGAGTTCGACGTCTGCTGACGCTACATCGAGGCGTACCAGTTTGTCATCGGGGTTTTCGTGCCGGATGTGTCGACGATTTGTAAGAGGATGCGCGTGAACGGTTTCATCGTCGCTTCGGTCTAAGTTTGTAACCAGTATCGACGAGAATGCTCATGCCCACCCGACATGCGATGGTGATGGTTTTGGCCGGCCTATTCGGATCGTGGTCTCCCGCTCGCGTGCAGCTCACGACGGCCACCGCGCCGGCGACGAAGGCGGCGGTTGGGCCGTTCGACATGGCCATCGTGAAACGGGCCGCTGCGTTGCTGCCCTCTGCGCAGCGTTGGAATCGCGTCGACACGGGGAACTGCCCGCGTAGCGGCACCACCTACAGTGTCAGGTGTGCCCTGCGGCGCGCGGTCGTCGAAGCTGCTGAGCTATCGTGGACGGCCGGTGCGGTCGCGGTGCGTTCGCGACCATCAGCAGCCCGCGTCAATTGCTCGATAAACGTTTCGCCTGACCACTCCGGCGGATCATGCGGCACGTTATGGGATGAGGTGCCTGTTCTTATCCTCTCTCGCGCCAAACGCGTCACCAGCGGCGCATGGCGTAAGGACGCGCAACCAACGGAAGTGTGGGCCGGTACCATGGCCGACGCGGAATATCCCGTGAACTACGAGAGCCGCCACGGCGTCACGATGGTGTCCGGGCGACGATCATCCGATCCGCTCATCGACTTCAACAACGACTCGACGACCACGTTTGACGATGTGCGGAGCTACTTCCGCGCGCTGGAAGCCCGCGTGCTTCAGGAGGGCGCGGGAGACCTGGACCGCGGGGCGGACCAAGTCGAGATCGAGGTCTACGAGGCCGGCAACGGCATCATCAGGACCTACAACGGATGGTTCGCAGTCTCCGGCTTGAGTGTGCGCGGTTCGACCATCCGTTTTCAGATCGACACAACGAAACAAATTGCGCCGAACGCACTCGACCGCGAGATCCTAGTACGGGCTGCAAAGATCATCTCCACGGACTCTGCGTGGAACCGTGCTGATGATCGAGAGTGCCCGGCAGCTGCCACCAAATGGAGCATCTATTGCGCTGTCGAACAGGCCCAGATCGACGTGGCAGGCGCGTTTCATCATCGCCGACCAGCGGGCGAACTGATACGTGAGATCGTGGACGAGCGCACCAAGACGCGGAACTACAGGCACCGGATGATGGACTACAACAACGACCCAACGACCACGCTCGCCGACGTGCACAGCCTGTTCGCCGAGGCAATTGCGAGGATCCAGCCGTAATTCCGCGCCCCCGCGCCGCAGGATCGTGCCGAGGATCTGTAAGAGGAGGCGACCTCACGATGGCGGACGTTTGGCTGCCGGGTCACGTCGGCCGCGTTGGATGATCGTGCCGATCGTCGCGTGGAGCGCATTCCGGCCGCGCGTCGCAGACGCCATCCCGGAGTCCACATCCACGCCTGGCTTGAGCGCCGTTTTGGTCTCGTAGCACGTCGACGTCTCCTCAGTCCACGGAGATGGCACGTACGTCGAGTCGGTCTCATCGCCACCGTCCCACGATTCGCCAACTTCGCAACGCACGAGTCCCCGCTGATAAACCGTTGTCTGCCCATCCGGCCCATCGGCCAGCGAAGACGGATCCATTGGCCAACTCGAGCGATTCCAGAAGAGAAGCGGCACGCTCGCGCTGTCGAGCGTCGAATCGACCGTCGCGATGACGCGACAGGCGGCGACGTCCTTCTCCGTCGAATCGCCGTTCAAGGGGAAGACGGTCGTGTCGGCGGTGGCGACGCGTGCGAGCGGGACCTTGTGCCAGCCAGCGGCGATCGAGTCACAGATAGCGCGCACCTGCGTCGTGATGGCGACCGTCATCGCCAGACTATCTACAGGCGCCTGTCCTCGCGCCGGCGCGCGTGGCGAAGCTGACTGTCGTTATGTTGGCGGAAAACGGATGCACGTTGGCTGACGTTCGCGTTGCAGGGCACACGCACGACAACAATGCTTTCGCCCACATTGCCGGCGCGCCGCCGCTGGCATCATCATTCCACAATTCTGACAGAGGCTCTCAAATGAAGAAGACGCAAGTACTTTTCGCGATCGTCCTGCTGACCGTAGCGACGCCCGTCGCACGAGCCGCCGCACCAAGCGTCCCCGCGACCTCGCCGTCTAACGGTGCCGCCATCCCCAAGCCGTGTGGCTGTCCCGGTGGTGCCACTGACGGGACTAGTGCGTGGTACGGCCAGGGCGTCTGAGGCCTTCCGCCACTGCGGCAGGTTCGGGAATCGTCTTTCACGAGCCCGCCGCAGCGACGGCCTAGAAACCGTCGCGGGCCGCGGTTCACCTCTGCGCTATCGCGAAATCCGGTAGACGCATCAACGCGACGCACACTACATTCCCGTCCTTCCTCACGTACCCCGATGCAGACGCCGTTTGTCTCGTCGCGACGGAAGTGGCAGCCGCCCGCGCTCGGCAGAAGTTCGGCACCCGCAACCCTACGTTCGCCGCTGCAGTTGTTGTCTGTGCGAGTGCGTCGGAGCTGCAAGAACCGGCGCTCGCACGCCCACCGCCACTGCGCCAATTCCCAGCACCGCGTTTACGCGATCGCAGGTACTAGGCGCGGAGCAAACACCGGATCGATGCGCCGCGCGTCGAGCACAGGGTCCCCATGCCCCATACCATCATCGCTCGTTTGTATGAGCACATCGAACCTCTCAACCGCGGCAAGCGATATGAGGATCCTCTCGACAGCGCGCTCCGCGGCGCATTGCTCGGGCAGGTCACCGGTGGCGGGTCACAAGTCGGGGCATCCGGCGAGATCGAGTACGTCGACATCGAGATCCGCGTCGACAATCTCGATGACGCGCTTGCCGCGATCGTGGAGACGCTGCAGCGCTCAGGTGCGCCCGTTGGATCCGAGCTCATCGGACCGAATGGCGTGCTTCGGCAATTCGGCGCCCAGCAATCAGTGGCCGTGTACCTCGACGGTGTAACGCTGGCGGCCCAGGTATACCGTGCGTTCGATCCTCAGGATCTGGTAGATCGCCTTAGGGCAGCAGTGGGTCCCAAAAGCTTTCACGGATATTGGCAGGGGTCCGTCGAGACTGCGCTGTATTTCTTTGGCGAAGACGCAGAAGAGATCTTCCGACGCCTGGAGCCCATCCTGACAAACGAGCCAATCGGCCAGAACGCACGGCTGGTCGTACGTCCCGCGAAAGATCCCTCACGCCATCGCACCACGCGTCTACCGCGCCAGTAATTCGGGTTCGGTGTCCGCCCGTCTGAGCAGTACCAACCCGACGGCGGCGAAAAGCAGTAGCAGCGAGCGCCGGGTCGCCGGATCGAGGCGGGCGTCGTCGAGCGGCGACGCCCCGATCTCCCAGTTCAAACGGCCCATCGGGTTCGGGTATGCCGCGGAGACCGGCGCGCCAATCGAGACCGTTTGTACGACCGCCTGCTCGTCACCGTGGGCGCGCGGCGCGCGACGATGAGAAAACGTAGGTACTGGCCGGTCCCGGCACCTCCAAAAAAAACCGCCATGCTTCGTCTCACGATATTGCTCGCCAGCGCCGTCGCCGCGTCACCTGTCGCCGCGCAACGGTCCGATATCATGCCGACCAAGGCGCCCACCCACCCGGATTTCTCCGGGACGTGGATCATGGACGTCTCGTCGCTCAACGCGCAGACTGCGTCCATGGTCAGCCCGAGCACCTTGCTCATCACGCAGGTTGGTAGCCTGCTGACTCTTCGGACGACGTCGACGACGTCCACGGAGGAGCAGAGCGAGACCGTCCCCTATCAACTTGACGCAGTTCGCACGGACACGCTCATGCAGGCGGGTGTGGCCACGGAACGGACGTTCTCAGCGAGTTGGGACGGCTCGGTGCTCGTGGCCGACTTGAGGCTCGTGTCGAGAGGCAAGACCGTTCGCGTCGTCGCGAGCACTCGATCGACCCCGGCGGTACGCTGCTGACGCACGCGACGCATGTCGATTTCGGTAACGGCCAGGAGGGCCAATCGACGGAGGTTTTCAGGAAGGCGCCGGGCCGCCCGGAGGATTAATCGCCGCGGGAGCGCCGGCTCCGACACGGATTCAACCAAGCAGGCCCCGGAGGACACCGCGCAATGCACCGGCGATGGCATCCTGCTGCGCAATTCCTTGCGATTTCATACCAAGAGCCCCCTGCCCCGCGCGCTCCCTTGCCTCTCCATGTGTCGTCGTAGGTACGTTCACCGTTCACATATGCCTTCTCTGCAACAGTAGTTCCGCGACGACGATTGGCGTCACGCATGTGCACGGCAACCCGAACATCAGCCAACTTGCACTCGTTTTCTGCCAACGTCTCGACCTATCCCCCTCGTAGTGTTGACCCGCGTTCCAGTAACCGCGAGCTACATCCCCATGCGTCGTCTTTTCATTCTCCATGCTCTGATTGCGGGACACTGCCTACTCGCCCAGGGCAAGCCGGTGTTGTTTCATCATGTGCGGCTCTTCGACGGCACGACCGTCGTCCCCGTCGCCGATGTCCTGATAAAAGACGGCAAGATCGTCGCCGTGGATTCTAGCCTCTCGGTGCCCAATGCCCGCGTTGTCGACGGCGCCGGCAAGACGCTGCTTCCGGGGTTCATCGACGCGCACGTCCACGTGCACAGCCGCGAGTCGTTGGAACAGGCATTGGCGTTCGGAGTGACCACGGAGCTCGACATGATGATGCCGCCGCGGCTCGAGTCCGTGCTCAAGTCGCAGGAGGGCGATGATCTCGCCTCATTCTTCTCCGCCGGTTTCCCGGCGACGGTGCCTGGCGGGCACGGAACCGAGTATGGTGAGGTCCCCACGCTGACCAAGCCATCCGAAGCCGCGTCCTTCGTCGACGAGCGACTGAATGAAGGATCGGATTACATCAAGATCATGTACACGGCTGGGGTCGACCTCGGCCCGCGCTTCCGACCCAGACCCACTCTCGATAAACAAACCGTCGCTGCCCTCGTCGCCGCGGCCCATGCGCACCATCGGTTGGTGGTCGTGCACATTGGCGCTCTCCAAGGAGCGCGCGACGTCATCGACGCGGGCGCCGACGGCTTGGCTCACCTCTTTCACGGATCATCGAGCCCGAGCGACTTCGGAGAGTTCGTCGCCGCGCACCATGCGTTCGTCATTCCGACGCTCAGCGTCTTGCAGAGTTCATGTGGTCCTCGGTCCGCGGGTGAGTCGCTCATCGCCGATCCCGATCTTGCGCCCTTCCTCGATGGCGACACGCGTGAGCGTCTCACGGAGACGTTTCCCGTCGCACGCACCGGTTACGTGTCGTGCCGTGGCGCCGCACAGGCGGTGCGTCAGTTATCCGCGGCCACTGTGCCGATTCTTGCTGGAAGCGACGCGCCGAATCCGGGGACCGGTTACGGCGTCACCTTGCACGGCGAACTCGCCCTGCTCGTCAGCGCCGGCCTCACGCCCGTGCAAGCTCTTGTCAGCGCAACGTCGGCCCCCGCTGCAGCATTCCACATCTCAGACCGGGGGACAATCGCTCCTGGAATGCGGGCCGACCTGGTCTTGGTCGCCGGAGACCCAACGGAGCACATCGGCGATACCCGCAAAATCGTGAGCGTCTACAAAGGCGGCGTCGAGTTCGACCGCGAGTCGTACCGCAAGAGAAAACACTAGAAGCGGCGGCCGCCTGGTCCTCAGAAGCGGAGAATTGCGAAGCACATCGTGATGATGTTGAGCAAATAGAACACAGGTGGCGGCGTACGCGGTTCGGCTCTGACGAGCATCGCCTGCCTCCCGCTTCAGTCACGCGACGCGGCGCTCTCCGTCCGGCGCCTATCGCCGACCGCAGCAACTCATCAACGTGCTTGATGGCGCGGTATGACGCCAATCATCCTCAACATCCTGCCATCTTTGCGCGGTAGCGCGAAGGTCGCGCAACGTATCTTCTCGGCATCCTTTCTCGTACCGCCGCATTGAACGCCGCCTCGCGGTCGGCACCTCGTCGGGGAGAGGCATGACAATTCGATTTCAATGCTGGATGGCTCTTTGCGCTCTCGCGCGTGCGGCCGTAGCCGCCGGTCAATCCCCCGTTGTGGCCGATGCTCATGCGGTCCTCCAGCGTGCTATGGCCGCACAAGGCGGTGCATCAGCACTGCACGGGATCGACCGCATCACCACGGCCGGCCTCGGCCACCGCTACTTGCGTGAGCAGTCTGAGCGGCCCAAAGGCCCGTGGTTTGTCAACTATGAGCAATTCGTCGAGACTCGCGACTACGGCCGTTCGATACGGCTACATCGAAGCGTCGCTCGCGGGTACGCCACGCCCAACTGGTGGAGCGATACCGCGTGGGCCGCGACGCCAATGCAAATTCTCGCTGACTCCTTGGCGTTCACTCAGACGCCGCGCGGCGTCGCCGCAGGTACAGCCGACGCCGCGCAAGAATCGGCGTTGCTCATGGCGCTCAGCCCCGAGCGCCTCCTCGTCACCGCCGAACGCGCACAAGACCTGACGCTTCTTCGAGACTGTGTCGTCCATGGGTCGCCGCACCACGTGCTCTCGTTCTCTTGGCGCGGCTTTCCGGTCCAAGAGTTCGTGAATGCCCGCACATCCCTTCCCTCGGCTGTTCGCATCACGCGAACGCGGCCGGCAAGTTTGTTTTGGTACCCGTGGGGAGACGTCGCGACGACGTTCTGGTTCTCCGGCTGGACGCTCGAGCGGGGAGGACTTCGCTATCCCCGCCTCCTCACCGTGGAGTCTGACGGCGGTCCGGACTATGTCTGGCATGTCGATCGGCTCGAGATCAACGGGGACCTGCCGCCGCTCCCGCCGTTGACGGATAGCCTGCGCAATGCGGCGCGCGCGGCGCGGCGCTCTCTCGATGAGTTGCCGATTGCTCAAGCCGCGCGCACAGCGCAGTCTCTTGCTCCCGGCGTCGTCCAGCTTGCCAACAACTGGAACGTCGCCGAGGTGGAGTTGGATGACGGCGTTCTCATTCTCGAAGCGCCGATGTCGAATGGCTATTCAAGCCAGGTCATGGCCGATGTGTCGACGCGGTTCCCTGGCAAAAAGATCAAGGGAGTCGTTACCACCTCCGATTCATGGCCCCACATCGGCGGCCTGCGCGAATACGCGGCGCGCGGCGTTCCCATCTACGTCCTCGACCTGAACGAGCCGATCGTGCGCCGGTTGCTGACGCACCGGCATTCCCTTCACCCCGATTCGCTCGCGCGTGCCGCTCGCACGCCCCTCCTCCATGTCGTGAGAGCGCCCCTGACGCTTGGAAGCGGAGACCGGGCGGTTCGTCTCATTCCCTATCGTACAGCGACGGCCGAGCGGCAGATGATGGTGTACTTTCCGGCTCGACATCTGCTGTACACCAGCGATCTATTCTCGCGACGTGCGAGTGGTGAGTTCTTCTTGCCCGAGTACCTCGCCGAAGCGATGGGCGCCGTGCGGCGCGAGGGCCTGGGCGTCGACATCGTGTTCGGCATGCATTTGGCGCCTACCCCATGGGCTGACGTCATCGAGGCGATTGACCGAGCGATCTCTTCTCGTTAGCGAGCCGTCAGCTCGATCGAGAGCCTTCGTTAATCGTAGCTCCCGGAGTTTCGCAGGTGTCAGATCCGATCGCCCAGATTCATCGCAACGCAAAGACGGGAGTCTATTGTTGATCGTGAGGGATCGGCGCACTGCGCCACGGGGCGTCGTTGACACCTCCGCGCGTCGTCGAGCGTCCGACCGTGGTGACGCACGGGGGACGTGTGGTTCTCGCTCCGCCACCGAACCGTTGCGCTGACGCACGAGCGTCATTTTGCCGACGTATCCCGGAACACAAGTACCCGCAGCCCGGGATCGGCGACGTAGATCGTGCCGTCGGCTCCCAGCACGGGCGTGGAGAGCCAGTGCAGGCGCGGCGCGGGAATGCCGCTGGCGCCGGCGCTGTCAACGGGCGCGTACTCACTCAGCGGAAGGCCGTCGCTCAGTCGCAGCACCACGACACGCGACGACGTCGATAGAATGACGCGGTCGGAGCCGAGGATCGCGCCCACGGCGTGCTCCTGCTCGTCGATCCGCGCCGCGCGGTACGACCATTTCACCGTCCACCGGAAACGCCGTCGTGTCACTCGACAGGAACCCGCCGCTTCGCCTTCAGGGCATCGGCCGTTTGCCCCTTCGCCCACCACTCCCGCCAACGATCGACGTTCTCCTGCGTCGGCGGCGCGGTGGCCGCGACTGGAGGCTCGTTCACCATTGAAGACAGTACGACAAAAGTGGCGGACCAGAACCGGCGTCGCTCGAGGGCAACGATCTCGGGCGTCACACGGTCAAGGACGAAGTCGTCCAGCGCTCCGACGAGCGCGCCGACGCTTCTGAGGTCGCCGATGTACTGCAATCGATACAGCGCGTCCTTGTACTGCGACGTGTGGAGCGCCGCGACCAGACGCGCGAACTCCTGTGGATCGCCACGCTCCACCAAGACCGTTCGCGCCACAGTACTCAGGCGGGGATCCTGCTCGGCCAAATCCCGAAAGAGTCCAGTCAGAGCCCGAGCCGTATCTCTGATACTCAAATCAAAAAGGGCCTGGGAGAATCCCCATTCTGCCTTGCGCGCCAAGCATTGCGCCGTGGGGTCATTCGGCACCCGTGGCTCGATCGCGAGAACGCCGCCATTCGCGGAATCGGCCGCCCACCAGTCGCGCCATCGGCGGATGCTCGTGGCAAGGGGCTCGTAGCGGGTCGAAGACGCCGGTCCATTCGGAACCTGCCGCGTCAGAAAAGTCAGGGCGTTGAACACCGGGTCTATACCCGCGTCGCCCAGGTCGATCATACGGGATGGATCGTTCTGCTTCCGTTCCATGTAGTCGATTACGAGGCCCGTTGTCCTTCTCGTCCCCACGCGGATCAAGTTCTCAGCCGCTGCCGTGGCGTTGCGAGTAGTGTCGAGCTCATTCTTCAGAAACGCCAGCGCCGCTGTGTCGCCAAGCCTGGCCAAGCAGATAGCGGCCGCTCGCACGCCACCCTGCGCGTCCCCCAGAGCCGCGACGCGCCGAAGGACAGGACGCAACTCTGCTCCCGCAATCGCGCACACCCGATATACCACATCCTGATCAAAGGAGGTGCCGCGGTGTTCGCGCTGGGCTTGGGCGACCTGGTCGATGCGCGCGGTCAACGCACCGAGGTTCGGCGGCTCGACGCATCGCTGTGGCAGACCCGTCGCCGCCGGACTGGCCAGAAGGATAAACACGATTCTTGTTCGCGCCGGCATCTTATCTCCATGGCTGAACAATCGGTGAGCTGCCGCCTCGTCGCGTGAGCAAAGACGCGCCTTGGTGGCCGACGGTCAAACAATTCTGGGCGGCCGTTTGCGTTTCCGCTGACGATGCTCGGAGAGTGGCGGGTAAACAGTCGATCGGCATCGACGTCTGCACGGCCAGCGTGCCATCGTCCGAAGCCGCCTCGCGTTTCTCGGCTGTGGTCGGTCAGAACCCCGGTCTTGATCCGCAACGGCTTGTAGCCGGCCAGATCTGGGTTCCGGGTCCAAACGATCCCAAGGCGGATCAATACGCGACGCCAAGCCAGCGCGCCGGGCTTGCGAGGGAACTGGTGGCGCGGCTCGCCCTGCTCCCCGGCATGGAGCAAACGGCAATCGGCACGTCGACCGCCGTCCCGCTCCTGAGCGTTGTCAACAATCCCCTTGCGTTCTCATTGCCCGACGAGGTTTCGACGTGCTTAGGACACCCGTGAAAAAGGGGCGCGTCTTCACCAATCACGACGCGAATTCCAGCGCGAGGGTCGTGGTGGTCAACGAGGCGTTCGTCCGTACGTCAGGCCCATGGCTGACGAATGATCCAGTAGGATCGCGGCGCCGAATCACAAGCCAGGGCTGCTACTTAGACCAGGGCGGAACCACGCCGTTGGTGCGCGCATACGCGATCGACTGCCCCAGATGCTCGTGTTGATCTTGGAGGACGTGC